>JAFRVY010000026.1 GCA_017438285.1 Bacillota bacterium | reverse complement strand
TTCCTTTGTCTATTACTATAACCATTACAGACCAGCATATGCCTTACAATACAAAACCCCAGTTCAGTATCGAACTGATCTGGGGTATTTGTGATTGAGGTTTGACCTTTTTGAACTGTCTACTTTTAGTTGACAAGTTCAATCGTATGATTGCTCCTTTTTATTTCTTCAATTGATACAACGATGATATATTCTTATCGGCGATCCGTCAGAATCCGGATCAGATCGCTCAGCACGCCGTAGGCCGTATGATCGATCTCCGGTTCGAAGGGCTCTTCCACGACGGTGACTCCGCCCATCAGGTCCGTATTGATCGTCACATAGGACGCCGTCCCTTCCATCGTGGTCGCAAGCGACCCCTCGTCCACCAATGTCGGTTCAACGACGCCGACAGGTTTCCCGTCTTCGATCCATCCGCGACACAGCAGCTTGATCCACTTGCCCTGCGCCTTGGCCGCCCGGATGTCCTCCGGCGTCACGCCGCCGATGCCCGTCCTTCGGATATCCATCGGTGTGATCTCTTCATCCATCAGAACGTTCATGAGAGCAGTCAGTTTGGCTGACGCGTCCCATCCGTCTATGTCCATGCTTGCATCCGCTTCCACAAAACCCTGCCGTCTCCCCTCTTCCACTGCATCGTCGAAGCTTACGCCCCTTTCCATTTCCGAAAGAATGAAGTTGGTCGTGGCGTTCAGGATACCGCTGATCTCTGTGATCTTGCATCCCATGAGGGTTTTCTGTGCCAGATTATAGACGGGCACGCCGTCCATGACCGTCGCCTCATAGCAGAAACAGACACCCTTCTCCTTCGCCAGATCGCGAAGTTCGCGATAGTGCCAGGCGATCGGGCCTTTGTTGGCAGTAATTACATGCTTGCCAAGCTGCAAAGCCTTTCGCACGTGATCTGTTGCCGGCATCCCTGTCATGATATTGATAGGCGTCAGTTCCACCATGACATCGTACTCGCCGGAATCGATTACGCCAAAAGCGTCTATTCCGCTATCGAACATGTCATCTGTCAGGTTCTTCGTATCGATTCCCTCCGGTCTGATGCACGCGCCTCTGCTGGCAGTGCAGATCGCCGTGATCACCGGCTCCGTACCGAAGGTATCCCTGATATAGTCCGCTCGTCTAAGCAGCATATCGGCAAAGGCTTTGCCCACGTTGCCGTAGCCTATAAGCGCTATTCTTATCTTATCCATACTGATCTCCTCTCCTGCCTTTATTATGCCTGCTGACCGCAGGTTGTCAATCCTTTTGCACGTTGACATATGCAATCAAATCGTACATTATTATTGTATTAATACATGAGAGGTTTGATTATGGAAGTATTGATTAGAAATGTCGAAGAACGGGATAAAGATTTCGTGCTGGAGCTAAACCGCGTCAACGTGGAGGTCCTCTCCCCTATGGATGAGACAAGGTTTCAGTATTTTGTAAAGGTGGCTGACATGTTTCAGGTCGTGGAAGCGGACGGCGAGCCGGTTGCATTCCTGATCGCCCTGCGCGAAGGCCTGCCGGATTACACCAGTGAGAATTACATCTGGTTCTCGCAGCAGTACGACAAGTTTTTGTACGTGGACCGCATTGTCATCGACGAAAAGGCAAGAGGTCTTGGCATCGGCAGGCAGCTGTACGAAGGCGTGGCCAGACGCGCCGCAAGCTGCGGTGTGGAGACGTTTACCTGTGAGGTTGACATCATTCCGTATAACGGTCCGAGCCTGAAATTCCACGAAGCCATGGGCTTCAGGGAAGTCGGTCAGCAGGTGATCCGCGGCGGCGAAATCAAAGTATCTCTCCAGGCCCTTGACATCGACCTGGCAGAAAGATAGCATATAAATAGAATCAAATATTGCGAAACTGATCGGAAGCCGGAAAGCCGGCACTGTGTCTCAGCAACCGTGAAGCTTTTGGGACGAATGAGAATCTCAGGAGATAAGTCGGGTCGGATTGGTTTCGCAACCGCTACGTCTTCTGAGGTGTGACAGCGCTATTTTTTGTGCACCCGGACAGCGGGTGCTTTTTTATAGAAAGGACTAACATTATGATGAGATTTGCATGGTTCAAGGACCCCGAAAATGTAATTTACGCTGACATCAATGAGTTCGCCGAATACTTCGGCAAGGAGACCGGCGTCGTCGATTTCAGGAGAAAGCTCGAAGAGTTCAGAAACAATCCCGTTAAGGAGGGCGTCGTTCTCAAAGGCAAGAAGAGAACCAGCCTGAAGCTGATCATTCCGGATCTGGTATTCGAAGATAAGGACGAAAAGCTGGAGATGGGTGATACCGTATGGGTATATCTGGGAGAGGTCTACCCTTGCTACTGCGTCTACTGGCCGCAGGATGAACTGCCGGAGGACGCCAGGTAAACGAACCCCTTTAGGATCTATGCGAAGAATACGGAGTCCTCGTCCTTCAGGGCATTGGCCATTGGTATCTTGCGTATCCTTCGCAGGAGAACGAGGCTGACCAGACCGTAACAGAGAACTCCCGTCCCGATGAGGACCGGAACGCCCCACGGCGCAGCGTAGAATGTCATCCAGCCGTTAAAGGACTGCATGATCAATTGATATATGACTCTGATGAACTCCAGGCCGAGTACGCCTGACAGCACAAGGGAGATCACGACGGCGATTCCTGTCGCCGTCTGATACAGGCTCCCCGCTTCACGATTCGTATATCCCAGAATCTTGAGCATGGAGATAGCATAGGCGTTCCGCTCGGTCACCAGCTTTGCCAGAAGGTAGACCATCAGAATGAACATGATGACCGAAAAGGCCAGAAACATCCGGAAGGCGCCTCCCATGGAGTCTTCCAGCTGATTGGATGTTGTGAGCAGATCTTCTTCCGTAATGACTGTCGCGATATCAGACTCACTGATATCCGACAGTTTTTTGTTGCTGAAATAGCCGGAATAGTAATTGTCTTCGGTTTCGAAGATATTCCGGAACTGATCTATATTCATGAATACCGCCAGACTGGCCGGGTAATCATATTGCCCGTCTGAAACGAGGGAATACCGCTTCGTTGTGAATTCTTCTTTCAGTTCCACAGATTCCCCGTCCGTGATCCTGTATTTTTCATAGTATGCATTCGAAAAGAGCACTTCATTATCTTCCAGTGCGGCAAGTCTTTGCTCGTCGAGATAGATGGAGTCCTTTTGTATTCCGTATATCGTCAGCTTCTCGCCTTTCTCGTTCTCCAGCGTCGTCACCGCGTACTTCTCGGCGCCCTGTACCTTTGTCTCTGCAGGATCCTTCAAGACGTACTGATATTTACAGAATTCCGAATCCAGTATCTGTCCGCGGAACTGATCCAGCAAAGGCAGGAACAGCGATCCGAACAGGAAAATGACGCTGGACAGAAAGATCCCCGCAAACAGCAGCAGGTACGTCGAACGGTTCTGCAGCATGACGCGCAGGTAGAATCTGCCGCGGAAGCTGATCTTCGGCAGTCTTGCCGCACGGCTCTGTTTCCTGCGTTTCAGGTCTTTGCGGAGGAACTTGAGCGGCGACAGGGACAGCGAGCGGCTGATCATCAAAAGCTCCACGACGAGCACCAGCGCGCCCGGGATCAGCGTGGTCTTGATGAACGCCTCTGCGCTCCAGATCGTAACGTACGTCGGCAGGGAGTAGGAGTGATAATACATGCCTGCCATAGCGTATTTGAGCACCGTGTATCCCAGAATGTTGCCCACGAGCGCAGCGACCAGTGTCACAATAACCGGCAGACTGATGTAGTGTACCAGAAGTTCCCGCCTGTTATAGCCTGATGCCATGAGCGTCCCGATGACTTTCGCCTCCTGCTCGATGGTGCTTCGCGTCGTGACCGCAAAGGCAAAGGCCAGAACGACTGTAACGATATACAAAAACCACTCGAACATGACCTTGTCGCTTCCCATGTCCTCACCGGTGAACCGGATCGCCTGATTGTCCTGACGCGCGATGAATTCCTTTAGCGGCGCTTCCGTTTCGATCAGATGGTTCTCGCCGTCGTCAAAGGCGTCGATGGACATGAACATATTCCAGAGCGCAGTTCCCCATGACGTTTCCACACCGAGCATGGAATTCTCATAGACGACCTTCATCAGGTCCTCGGAGCGGGCCTTCTGTTCGTCGTCGGTCATTTCCTGATTGTTATAGCGCCAGGCGTAGCAATATACCAGCCCCACGGTGCCAAAGTCTTCGAATTGCTCTTCGCTGACAATGGCTACGGTAAAGGCCGTCGCATTGAACATCATACCGTAGTTGTTTTTGAACAAAGCGCTGTAATCGCTGAGAGCGACCAGTCCCGTAACGGTGAGCTTTTGTCCGTCGATCGTAAGCCGGTCACCGATACCGATTCCGTTGTTTACCGCAAAGAGCCTGTCGATGGCGATCTCGCCGGTCTTCGCCGGCAGCCTGCCTTCCATGATGTCCACGCGGTTGACCTCGTCTCGCGGCTTGTAGATGCGAACCGTTTTCTCTTTACCGTCCCAGACTGTCGTTTTATCCTTGTAGAACAACTCGTACAAGGTCACATCTTCGTCCTCGATATTGCGGATGGCCCGCTTCGTCAGCTTCATATCACAATCGAAGTGGCCGTTCTCGATATCGAACTTGGTGAAGCTGTCCTTGTATGCGCGGAACATGCTGCCGTCGGCAACGATGAACCCCGACACCAGGCCGATGAGCATGGACATAAAAAGAAACAGCGCAATATACTTCCCCAGATCCTTTTTCAGTTCTCTGGGGATGCGCTTCATCAGCGGATTATTCTTTTTTGCTTCCTTTTTTCTGCCCATTCTTACCATTCAAGTTCTGCTGCCGGTGTCTTGCTGTCGTTTCTGTATTCTTCACGGATCTGCCCGTCCCTGAGTATGATGACGTGGTCGGCCATCTCGCGAATCGCATCGTTATGGGTGACGAGGATGACCGTGCTCCCATACTTCCGGTTGACACGCTCGATCAGTGTCAGGATCTCCTTTGAAGTTCCGTAATCCAGAGCGCCTGTCGGCTCGTCGCAGAGCAGGATATCCGGATTCTTGATGAGGGCGCGTCCGATGGCCGTTCTCTGCTGCTGGCCGCCGGAGACCTGGCTCGGGAGTTTGTCCTGATGCTCCTCCAGCCCCAGCGTACTGATCATTTCCTGCAAAGGCAGCGGTTCTTCCGACAGGTATGCGCCAACTTCGATATTCTCTCGAATCGTCAGATTGGAAATGAGATTGTAAGACTGAAAGACGTAGCCCAGATGCTCCCGCCTGTACTTGGAAAGTTTCTTTTCGTTGGTGTGTTCCATGATCTCGCCGTCAATGCTGACACTGCCGCTGTCCGGGACCTCGATGCCGCCGATGATGTTCAAAAGCGTCGACTTGCCGGACCCTGACGGACCCAGGAGAACGCAGATCTCGCCCCGTTCCATCTCAAAGGAGATGCCCTTGAGGACCTCGGTGCGGTTGCCAGCTTCTCCGTATGACTTCTTGATCTCTTTTAGTTCCAGATACATTTTATCTCGTCCTTCATGTCATTCGTTTGGTTAGCCTCTGCTAACCAAATTCATTATACACCATTCGGTTAGCCTTGTCTAACTGTTATTGTTTCGTTCGCAGTTTCTTTATTCGAGAGAATGCCGTATAATAATATTGTTATGAAAATGATTGATTTTTTAGAAAAAGATAAAGAAAACCTGCTGACGCAGCTCGCCGCTGTAAAGTCAGCGGATAAAGCCGTCCGGGTTCTCGAGAATGAACTGGACAAGCTTCTCCTAATGTACAATGAGAAGTGCGGCAACGAACGCGAAAGGAATGCCGCAGCGTACATGATGCAGGCGGTCAGGCTCTCACTGCCTTTGATCGACTCCGTGGGAGAAACCAAAGTCTGGGAGACGGAAACCGCAGCCGGAAGTAAAGGCAAGGTGAATCCTCTCCTGTTCCTGTTCATCATTGGTGCTCTGGTTTGCTGCGGTATCGGCCTTTTGCCGTTTGTACTTCCGGTATATAACGCCGGCGATACTTACGAACTTATCAAACCGCTCTCTATGATATTGGGCGGCCTTGCCTGCGCCGTGATCGCAGGTCTGTTCATGAGGCGCTGGGGCGCAAAGGCTCCGAAATACAGTAAGCAGGTTGAGATTCGCACGGACGCGAACAAAATCTACAGGAACTTCCGAAATGCGATTCTGGCGGTGGATCAGAATCTCGAGGAGATCCGATCCATGGAGCGCTGGGAAAAGCGTGACGAGGCCGGCAAGATCGACGGTCACACCGCATCCCCATCGGAACTGGATCTATTCTCGGATCTGCTCGCGGCCGCCTACAGCCAGGACCCTGAATTCGCCCTTGAGAAAATCGGAGAGATCAAATACTATCTCCACAAACAGCAGATCGAGGTCGTTGACTATAGTCCAGCGACTGCGAAGTTCTTTGACATGATGCCCGGCCAGTACGCGGGAACCATACGGCCGGCAATGGTCGCCGACGGCGCGCTGCTTAGAAAAGGCATTGCTTCGACAGGAAAGGCGTAAGGAGGAACGAAATGGATCGATTTTTTGGATTTGATCTGGGCGACGCCGAAAGTGCCATCGCCAGATTGTATAAAGAAGACCAGGTCGTCCCTGAGATGATTCCTGTCGTCGGTGAGAAAAGCTTCATCACTGCATACGCACAGCAGACCTCCGGCGAGATTTTGATCGGTGAGAAATCGTGCTACGCGGACAACGTTGTGAAACGCAGGCTCCGCTTCAAGAGCCGTTTCCTCGCAGAACCTGCCAGCGTAGCGGCGGACGTCAAAAGCTTTGCTGCCGGTGTCCTGGGAGAGCTATACGGAAACGGAGATATCATCCAGAACGAGGAGACCAGTGTCTACGTGGGCTGCCCGGCGGGCTGGGACAAGAATGCCCGTGAGCACTACCGCGAGATCTTCGAAAGTACGGGATATCCGCCGGTAAAGATCATCTCGGAATCCAGGGCTGCCATGGTCAGCGCCTGTCAGTCCAAGCATCTGCAGATCGGCGTGGACATTCTTTCGAAACCGGTGCTTGTCGTCGACATCGGATCATCGACAACGGACTTTGCATATATCATGGGCGGCAAGGAAGTCGAGATGCGGACTGCCGGCGAGGTCATGCTCGGCGGCGGACTCATGGACGAGATCTTGCTCGAGGAATCGGTGGCAGACGCCGGTATCTTCCGCAAGAAGATCCAGAATGTCTTTGACGAGAGCGAACCGTGGCGTACCTATGCTGAATTTGCCGCAAGACGCCTCAAGGAGAAATACTTCTCCGACGAGGAATTCTGGCGCAACAATAAATGCGTGGAGAGCATCGTGCTCCACTATAACCGTCCGGTCAAGCTGACCCTCAAAATGGATCAGACCATTGCGGACAAGCTGGTGAACAAGAAACTGGCCAAACTCGGCGGACGCTCTTTCCGGGAAGTATTTACCGAGTCCCTTAGGGATGTGAAGGACGCGATCACCGGCAAACAGCCGGAGCTCATCTTCCTGACGGGCGGCGTGAGCAAGCTCCCTGCGATCCGTCAGTGGTGCACGAAGGTCTTCCCTGACGCCGTCATCATCACAGCGACGGACCCAGAGTTCTCAGTAGCCAGAGGGCTGGCCTACTGCGGACGTATCGACGAGGATCTGAAGGAGTTCAAGGAAGATCTCGATCAGCTGGTGAACTCCAATGTGATCGAGGACATCGTCAACAAGCACATAACCGGTCTCTACAGGGGCGCAGTCGACTGTCTGGTCGATCCTATCGTCGAAAAGGTCGCGCTGCCTATATTCGAAAGGTGGAGGTCCGGAGAAATCAGCAGGCTTTCAGATACCGATGTTATACTGCAGCAGGATATCGGTTCGTTCCTGAGTGAGGACGAAGCGAGAGCGCTTCTTGCCGGTCCGATCACCTCGTGGCTCAGACCGGTCATCGAGGAGCTGGAGGAATACACGGTGCCGATCTGTATCAAACACCGCGTCCCTTATACGGCGCTGAGTCTGAAGTCCTATCTGTCGGTTTCCGATATCGACATCAAGGTGGATGCCAAGGAGCTCTTCGCGATCAAGGAGATGACGCTGCTGATCGATTCCATCGTCACAGCGCTGCTGGCTATACTGATGTCAACGCTCAGCTTCATTCCGTTCTTCGCGGATCCGAGCGGCATCATGGTCGGTATCATCACCTCCGTGGTCATCCTCTTCCTGGGCAAGGACAAGATGCAGGAGAAGATGCTTGAAGCCGATATTCCGAAGGCTGTCAGAAAGCTCGTGCCAAAGGGCGCGTTCGCTTCACGTATGGACAACATCAGCGCCGACGTAAAAGAGGCCTTCTACAAAAGCCTGGAACAGGAAAAAAACGATGAGATCAGAACGCGTATGGTCGAAGAGATCTCAACACAGATACAGCACACCCTCGTGAAGATGGCAGAGATTGTTGAGATCCCGCTGGGATAAACGAGGTTTGAGATAATGACAGATAGAAAAAACCCGCAGATATTGATTTTCTGCGGGTTTTTGATTTGCTTTATTCGTCGGGCCTTTGCTTTAGATGGCGTCGGATTCTTCGGAAACGATGAGCCAGTTACCGTCCTTGTTCTCTACGTTGAAGACGACATCTTCTGTCGTTTCACCGGTCTCCATGATTTTGTCGGTATAAAGTTTCAGGATGTCTCCTGCCATGTCGTCGAGGACCTTGACCATCAGCGCCGTCTGTCCGCCGCTCTGATAGATCTCCGTCAGTTCCGCCATGTTCTCAGTCATGTAGGTGTTGACCATTTCCTCAATTTCGGAATTGATATCGACCTTACTTGCGGTGTCCGGATCGAATCCGAAGGTGATCTCCGCGGTTACCTTACCTGCAGTATCGCCGTCTTTGGAAGCTCCCGTGACCTCATAGGACTTGATCATATTATTCAGCATGTCCTTAACATAAGAATCTACGACCTCTTTGGTTTCATCCGAAAGATCATCTACGCTGATTCCAACAGATTTTGCCAGTTCCTCGTCGATATTCTGCAGTGTGCCGAACTCTGACAGACTGCCGCCTTCTTCAAAGAGGCTCTCGTCTGCAAAGGTCTTCATCTTCTCGAAATCACCTTCCTGCATCGCCGAAAGGAATCCGTCTACAGGCGCTTTCATCGCTTCGGTGTCATTACCGCCGCAGCCTGTGAGCGGGAATACAAACAGCATTGCCATCGTAAGAAGGATGCATATATATTTTTTCATGTTTCGTACCTCCTGTTAAAGTAACTTTAACAGATTAAAGGTTCAGACGCAAGTCGTATTAGTACGTGCGCGCGTCGCCGAAGCCGGTCTTGTACCCCAGCTCCTTGAGATCCTGATCCATGATGTCATATCCCATTTTGTACGCATCCAGATTGGCTGATGCGATACTGGCATTGAAGTGCCGTTTGATCTCTTCTTCGACTGCCGGATAGTGAACCTTCGGCATGAGTCTTGTCAGTGCGCCGAGGGCAATGATGTTTACAACAAAAGGCTTGCCCATGTCCTCTGCACGCTGCGTTGCCTGGATTTTATACACGTTCGGCCTGTCGGCTTCAACGAGAGTGCTGTTGATCAAAATGACGGCATCGTCTTTGACCGTGTCGATATACTTGTCATATCCGACCTGGTTGAGGGCGACGAAAACGTCCGCCTTGTTGACCTTCATGTAGTCAATCTCTTCATCGGAGATGACGACCTCCGCCTTGCACGCACCGCCTCTTGCTTCCGGTCCATAACTCTGTGTCTGCGCGATGTTGTAATTCTCTTCAAGACCATACGCCTTGGAAAGAAGTACCGATGCCAGGATGACTCCCTGTCCGCCTGATCCTGCGAATCTTACGTTGATTCTCATGTTTTCTTCCTTCTCTCTTGTTTCTGTCTCTCTTGATTCTGTCTGCTACTTTTCTACGTCAATTGCCCCGTCCGGACACATTCTCTCACACATTCTGCAAACGATGCATTCGTCCTGATTCTCCGCTGCGGGCATTGCTGTTCCGTAATTGTTTCTCTGTCTTGATTTGACGAATATTTTCTTTGGGCATACCGTAAGGCAGATGTTACAGCCTTTGCAGCAAGCCTTATCTATTGTGATTGTTGCCATTTCCTACACCTCTCGATCTACCTTGCGATGCCGCTCTCTGCAAGCTTTGCTTCTACTCTCTCGAGATACTCCTGGGCGTTTTCATCGTTCTTGAACAGTCCGATCGGAATTTTACCTTCCGCATTCTTCTCGGCCATGGCGCCTGTCGGATCGTTGGAACCCAACTTGTACAGATAGGTTACTTCCTTGTACTTCGCCATGATCTTGGCAGGTTCCTTTTCGCCCCAGACATTTTTGCCTGCCTGTACCGGACACTGTGACAGAACCTCGATGAAGGAGAAGCCTTTGTGGTCCATACCTTCAGCGATCGCCTTGGCGAGCTGGACCGGATGCGCTGTCGTCCACCTTGCCACATAGCTTGCGCCCAGTGACATGACGAGCTTGCAGGCGTTCATCGGTTCGTCGATGCAGCCGAACGGCGAGGTTTTGGTCTTCGCGCCGATTGGCGTGGTCGGTGACTTCTGTCCGCCGGTCATGCCGTAGATGTAGTTGTTGACCATGACGACTGTCAGGTCGATGTTTCTCTGCGCTGCATGGAGCAGGTGGTTGCCGCCGATCGCCATGCAGTCGCCGTCGCCGGTGAATACCAGGATCTTCTTGTCCGGTCTTGCCAGCTTCAGACCCTCTGCGAAGGCCAGGGCTCTGCCGTGCATGGAATGAATTACGTCCAGCTTGTAATAGCATGGGATCCATGATGAGCATCCAATACCGCTGACGCATGCAACGTCATCCTTGCAGTTCAGCTTTTCCATGGCATCCATGGCTGCAATCTGGATGATGCCGTTTCCGCAGCCCGGACAGAACAGATTTGGCAGTGATTCTTTTTTGATATATTTCTCGTATAGCTTATTCATTGATGTCCACCTCCTCTTCGATTCCTGTTACCTCGAGGATCTTGTCGAGGATCTCGATTGGAGTATGGATGTCGCCGCCGCACTTGGACATCGGGATGACTTTCTTGTCCTTGAGTACGCGTTCCACTTCTCTGCAGTACTTACCGACGTTCATTTCCGGAACGATGACGGTGTCAACTCTTTCTGTTGCCTGTCTCAACAGGTCTTCCGGAATCGGCCATACGGAATTGATCTTGACCAGGCCAACCTTCAGGTGGCTGTAGTCAGTCTTGATGGTCTTCTGGATACCTCTTGTCATCAGGTCCTTAACGATCTTGAACTTCGGTGCGATTCTGTCATCCTTAACGCCTCTTGCGTGCTTGACCGCATTGAGTGCCGGACGGGCGACGGAACCGTACGCTACGATAGCAACATCGGCGTCTTCCATGCAGTATGTGGTAATATCTGCAATGCCGTCGATATTGTCGGTGATTTTCTTGTTGATGTTGTAGATGAACTCTCCGCTCTTGTTTGCGATGTGCCCGATTCTTCTTCCCTGCTCATCGTGGAGCTGTCCCTCTACTGTTGTGAATTCGCCCTTAAAAAAGTCCGCCTGCGGAGAAACAACATACTGCTGCTTGACCGACTTGATGTTCTTGCTTCCGTCTTTAATGACGATCTTCTCTCTCATGTGACCGACGACTTCGTCAGCGAGGAGGATGACCGGCGTTCTGTATTGTTCCGCCAGTTCAAAGGCTCGAACGGTGAAATCGTACATTTCCTGTACGGATGACGGCGCCAGAACGATGATCTCATAGTCGCCGTGGCTTCCGTATCTTGCCTGATAGACGTCCTGCTGCGAACTCAGTGTCGGCTGACCTGTCGACGGACCGCCTCTCTGTACGTTAACGATAACAATCGGCGTCTCCGTGACTGCCGCGAATCCAATCGCTTCCTGCATCAGCGTGTATCCCGGACCGGATGTGGCTGTCATGGCTTTGCTGCCGCCCCATCTGGCGCCGATGATGGCGCAAGCGGAACCGATTTCGTCTTCCATTTGAATAAAAGCGCCTCCCGCTTTCTGCATTTCGCCTGACATCATCTCGATGATCTCCGTAGAAGGAGTGATCGGATAACCGGCAAAAAATCTGCATCCAGCGTAAAGCGCTCCCTTTGCACAGGCCTCATTACCCTGCAATACTACTTCGTTTAACTTGCTTTCTTTTGCTGCCATTTTCCCTCTGTTTTTTTGTTATTTTCTTAATAAGAAATACG
The DNA here is from genome assembly GCA_017438285.1 of Bacillota bacterium. GTDB lineage: Bacteria > Bacillota > Clostridia > Peptostreptococcales > Anaerovoracaceae > Lentihominibacter. The sequence goes on along the minus strand of JAFRVY010000026.1, from coordinate 118,175 downwards.
TTTCTTCTAAAGTTCATCTTAACATTGTATACTATTCACTTCAACAGACACTGGTTGAAATTCCAACATTTGCGATGCACAAATATCGGTCTTTGTATTATTGTATACGATTTTATCGCGTTAAAACATTGCCCTGTTTTTTGCCTAAATTTTTCGGCCGTTTTAAACCTCGAAAGGGCCATCTGTACTGGCCCTTTTCTCTGGTTGTCTTACTTAAAATACTTCACGGCCGATTCGAACATTTTCATGTCGTACTTGCCCGGCACGTTCTTATACAATCCGTATCCCGTTCTCTCAGCGTGTCCCATCTTGCCGAACACACGGCCGTCAGGTGATGTCATGCCTTCAACGGCAAAGACTGAACCGTTCGGATTGAATCTGATATTGTCGCTCGGATTTCCTTCGAAATCAACATACTGCGTTGCGATCTGACCGTTTGCGCCCAGCTGCTTCAGCTGCTCTTCGTCCGCCAGCAATCTGCCCTCTCCGTGGGAAACCGGTACGGTATAAATCTCACCGACCTCCGTCTTGGCCAGCCATGGTGACTTGTTTGACGTCACTCTGATTCTGACCAGTCTCGACTGGTGTCTGCCGATCTCATTCAGCGTAAGCGTCGGACAGGTGTCATCCATGTCTACGATCTTACCGTATGGGACGAGTCCCAGCTTGATGAGCGCCTGGAATCCATTGCAGATTCCGGCCATCAGTCCGCCGCGGTTGTCCAGCAGATCCGTGACCGCATCCTTGATTGCAGGATTGCGGAAGAATGCTGTAATGAACTTTCCGGATCCATCCGGTTCGTCGCCGCCTGAGAAGCCGCCAGGGATGAATACCATCTGTGAATCCGCCAGTTTGCCTGCAAACTCTTCGACTGATGCTGCAATCGCATCTGCCGTCAGGTTTCTGACTACGATGATCTCCGTATCCGCGCCAGCCGCTTCAAAGGCCTTTGCGGAATCGTACTCGCAGTTGGTGCCAGGGAAGGCCGGAATCAGAACCTTAGGCTTGGCTCCTGCCATCGCTGTCTTGACCGCTTCCGGAGCCTTTGCCCGTTCGGTCGCCGCGTAGCTCAGATCCGGAATCGACTGCGCCGCTGTCTCTATGTTGCACGGATACACCGGTTCCAGCTTGGCTTCATAGATTTCCAGAAGTTCCGCCAGATCAACCTTTTCATTGCCGCATTTGATTTCAGCCGCTTCAGTGGTTCTGCCGAGGAAGGTGCTCTTGAATCCGTTGATGTCGCCGGTCAGGTCGTCCGCAACGCAGATGCCCGCCGTGCTTCCGTCGGCAACCTCCAGAATGAATGCGCCGTAATCCTTGTTGAACAGCTTCCTGACGAACCAGTCCATGCCGCCCTCTGCAGTGACGGCGTCCGTGTTGAATTCAAAACCTATCATGTTGCCGAAGCACATCTTCATGACAGCCTCTGCGATGCCGCCTATGCCCGGCGTATATGCCGCCAGCAGGTCTCCGTCCGCATTGATCTCCCTGATTCTCTTGAAGATCCGCTTCAGCGAATCCGTATCAGGCAGGCCGTCCTCGTTCAGCTCCGGTTCCAGCATGAGCACCAGGTGACCCGGCGCCTTGAACTCGTTGGTTACGATATCATCCACATCTGCCGTAGTAACGGCGAAAGAAACCAGTGTCGGCGGAACGTTGATATCCTCGAAGGATCCGCTCATGGAATCCTTGCCGCCGATGGCTGCGACTTCCAGTCCCATCTGTGCTTCAAAAGCGCCGAGCAGCGCCGCAAAAGGCTTGCCCCAGCGAGTGCTGTCCTTGCCCAGCTTCTCGAAATACTCCTGGAAACTCAGGTATGCGGCTTCCTTGCCGCCGCCTGCAGCGGCCAGCTTGCACATGGAATCGACGACAGCCAGATATGCGCCGTGATACTGGCTCGCTTCTGTGATGTATGGGTCATATCCCCAGGACATGATGGAGCAGGTCCTGGAGTTGCTCTTTTCCATGGATACTTTCTGCACCATCGACTGTGCCGGCGTCATCTGATATTTGCCGCCAAACGGCATGACAACGGTGCCCGCGCCGATGGTGGAATCGAATTTCTCCGACAATCCCTTCTGTGAGCAGATGTTGATGTCATCCGCCAGGGCTTTGTAATTCTCTGTGAAGCTGCCGGTCACTTCCTTCTCCGGAAGTTCTGCTTTCGGTGCGATGACATATATGTGCTTCTGGGCTCCGTTGGAATCCAGGAATTCTCTCGCGATATCAACGATGGTGCTGCCCTTCCAGTGCATGACCAGTCTCGGGGATTCCGTTACGGTAGCGACCACTGTGGCCTCCAGATTCTCTGCGGCTGCCAGTTCCTCGAAACGCTCTCTGTTTTCAGGCGCTACGACGACCGCCATTCTCTCCTGGGATTCACTGATGGCCAGCTCCGTTCCGTCAAGACCTTCGTACTTCTTCGGTACCACGTCCAGGTTGATATCCAGTCCGTCGGCCAGCTCCCCGATGGCGACCGAAACGCCGCCTGCGCCAAAGTCGTTGCAGCGCTTGATCATTCTGGAAGCCTCACTGTTTCTGAACAGTCTCTGTAGTTTTCTCTCTTCCGGCGCGTTGCCCTTCTGGACCTCTGCGCCGCAGCTTTCGAGGGAGCTCTCGTCATGGGATTTAGAGGAACCTGTCGCTCCGCCGATGCCGTCTCTGCCCGTTCTGCCGCCCAGGAGGAAAATGATGTCTCCCGGCGCCGGACGTTCTCTGACCACGTTCTCTGCAGGCGCCGCGCCGACGACTGCGCCCAGTTCCATTCTCTTGGCCGCATATCCGTCGTGATAGATTTCCTGCACGAGTCCCGTGGAAACGCCGATCTGGTTGCCGTAGGATGAATAGCCGTCAGCAGCCGATGTGACCAGCTTTCTCTGCGGCAGTTTACCCTTGATGGTCTGTTCCACCGGTCTCAGCGGATCTGCCGCACCCGTGATTCTCATTGCCGTATATACATAAGCTCTGCCCGAAAGTGGGTCTCTGATGGCTCCGCCGATGCATGTCGCAGCGCCGCCAAAAGGCTCGATCTCCGTCGGGTGGTTGTGGGTCTCGTTCTTGAAGAGCAAAAGCCAGTCCTCCAGCTTCCCGTCGTTTTCCGCCTTGATCTTGACCGTGCAGGCATTGATTTCCTCGGACTCGTCGAGCCCTTCCATCTTGCCATCTGCCTTCAGGGCTTTTGCCGCGATCGTTCCGATATCCATCAGCGTTACCGGCTTGGTCCTTCCCAGCTTCTCACGTGTCTGGAGGTAGTCTTCGTAAGCTTTCTGCAGCGTTTCATCCTCAAACTCCACGCTGTCGATGACCGTGTTGAATGTTGTATGTCTGCAGTGATCCGACCAGTAGGTGTCGATCATCTTGATCTCCGTGATGGTCGGCTCTCTGTCTTCGCTCTTGAAATATTCCTGACAGACCAGAATGTCGTCATAGTCCATGGCCAGCCCGTTCTCCTGAATAAAGGCCTTGAGCTGTGCCTCTCCCATTGCTCTGAAACCGTCAATAGTGGCAACCATCTCCGGTGTGTCGTATTCCATCTTCAGGGTCTGCGGCATCCCGAGAGAGGCTTCCCTCATTTCCACCGGATTGATGACGTGCTTCTTGATGGCTTCGACTTCGCTGTCCGTCAGATCTCCGTAGAGGATGTAGACCTTGGCGCACTTGACCAGCGGTCTTTCTTCCTGTGAGATGATCTGGATGCACTGGGCCGCCGAATCCGCGCGCTGGTCATACTGTCCCGGCAGGGCTTCGACCGCGAAGACGAGTCCCTCTCCTGCGTCCAGCTCTTTATATACTTCGTCGACCTGCGGCTCTGAGAACACGGTGCTGACGCACTGCTCAAAGAGCTCCTCGCCGATGCCCTCTACGTCGTATCTGTTGACGATCCTGAGGTTTTCCAGTTTCGATATGCCTAAGAATGTTTTTACCTCGGACAGGAGCGCTTTCGCTTCGTTCGCTACGGCTTCCTTCTTTTCAACAAAAATCCTGTATACCATGTTAGCTCCTTTCAACCGCCAGGGCTCTCTTGCCGATATCTGTTCTGTAATATGCCTTCTCGAAATTGATCTTCTCTACATTCCTATATGCTGTGTCGATGGCTTCCTTGAGTGTCGGTGCGACCGACGTGACGCCGAGGACTCTGCCGCCGCTCGTCTTGAGCTCGCCGTCCTCCAACTTGGCGCCTGCGATGAAAATATCCGTCTTGCCTTCCATCTCGCCGATGCTGATCGTCTTGCCCTTCTCATAGGATGCCGGGTATCCGCCGGAAGCGACCACGACGCAGCAGGCGTTCTCATCAGAGAACCTGACCTCTGTCTCGGCAAGCCTTTGCTCGGTCACGGCCTGCATGATGGTCAGCAGGTCGCTCTCCAGAAGCGGCAGCACGACCTGTGTTTCAGGGTCGCCAAATCGGCAGTTGTATTCAATGACCTTCGGACCGTTGGCTGTGATCATCAGTCCGAAGTAGAGACAGCCTTTGAAGGTCCTGCCTTCCCTGTTCATCGCCTCGACCGTCGGCAGGAAAATGGTTTCCATGCATTCCTTCGCAACATCTTCCGTGTAGTACGGATTCGGTGCGACGGTTCCCATGCCGCCGGTGTTCAGCCCCTGATCTCCGTCAAGGGCGCGCTTGTGATCCTGTGAGGAGATCATCGGCACGATGGCCTTGCCGTCTGTGAAACTCAGTACGGACACTTCCGGTCCCGTCAGGAATTCTTCGATGACGATCCTGCTTCCGCTCGCGCCGAAGGCTTTTTCTTCCATCATCTTCCTGACGGCAGCCTTGGCTTCGTCTCTCGTTTGGGCGATGATGACGCCTTTGCCGAGGGCCAGTCCATCCGCCTTGATGACCGTCGGAATCGGTGCCGTTTCCAGGTAAGCGAGCGCCTCGTCCATGTCTTCGAAGGTCTCATAGGTGGCCGTCGGAATGCCGTATTTCTTCATGAGGTCCTTTGCGAAGACTTTGCTGGCTTCGATGACCGCCGCCTTGGCATCCGGTCCGAAGCATGGGATTCCGATCCCTTCCAGCACATCGACGCAGCCCATCGCCAGCGGATCGTCCGGCGCGACGACCGCATAGTCGATGTCGCCCTTCTCCTGCGCAAAGGCTTTGATGCCCTCGATATCTGTTGCCTTGATGTCCACGCACTCCGCATCCGCAGCGATGCCGCCGTTGCCCGGGAGGGCGTAGATCCTGGTTATGCTTTTGTTTTCGGCCAGCTTCTTGATGATCGCGTGCTCGCGACCGCCGCCGCCAATTACCATGATGTTCATATTTCGTCGCTCCATCTCGCCGCGTGAATCACGCCGCGCTCCTTAGTGGTGGAACAGTCTGACGCCGTTGCAGACCATTACCATACCATACTTGTTGCATCCTTCTATAACTTCTTCGTCTCTAACGGAGCCGCCCGGCTGCACCACGTAGCTGACGCCGCTCTGACGGGCTCTCTCTATGCTGTCACTGAACGGGAAGAAGGCATCCGATGCCAGAACGCCGCCTGTCAGGCCGCTCAGATAGCTTTGCTTTTCCTCTTTGGTCAGAGGTTTCGGCTGCTCTCTGAAGTACTTCTGCCAGTTTCCTTCGGCACAGACGTCCTCTTCGTATTCATTGATATATCCGTCGATTGCGTTATCGCGGACCGCTCTGGCGATCTTGTCCTTGAACGGCAGGTTCAAAACCTTGTCGTGCTGGCGCAGATGCCAGGTGTCTGCCTTGCCGGCAGCAAGGCGTGTGCAGTGGATCCTGGACTGCTGTCCGGCGCCGATGCCGATGCACTGTCCGTCCTCTGCGAAGCAGACGGAGTTGGACTGCGTGTATTTCAGGGCGATCATGGCGATGATCATGTCCTCTTTGACTTCCTCCGGCAGGTCTTTGTTCTCCGTGACGATGTTCTCCATCAGAGACTTGTCGATCCTGATGTCGTTGTGACTCTGCTCGAAGGTCACGCCGAATACCTGGCGGCGTTCGATCTCGCCCGCTTCATAGCCCGGATCGATCTCGATGATGTTGTAGTTTCCCTTTTTCTTCGCCTGCAGGATCTCCAGTGCGCCTTCTGTGTATCCCGGCGCGATGACGCCGTCAGAGACTTCTCTCTTGATGATCCTCGCGGTGGTCTCGTCGCACACATCCGAAAGGGCGATGAAATCACCGAAGGAGCAAAGCCTGTCCGTTCCTCTCGCTCTGGCGTAAGCGCAAGCGATTGGCGAATCGTCGAGTCCCTCGATGTCGTCGACGAAGTAGGCCCGCTTCATCTTCTCCGGAAGCTTCCTGCCCACGGCCGCCGATGTCGGGCTGACGTGCTTGAAAGACGCCGCCGCGGCCATTCCCGTTGCTTCCTTTAATTCCTTGACCAGCTGCCAGGAATTGAAAGCATCCAGGAAATTGATGTATCCCGGTCTGCCGCCGAGGATCCTGATCGGAAGCTCGCTTCCGTCTTCCATGTATATCCTTGCCTGTGCCTGATTCGGATTGCATCCGTATTTCAGTTTAAATTCGTTCATTGATTCTTCCTCCGGTCCTTGGATCTATATCTGTGCCCTGCGCTCAGCCTTCTCTCTTGTTGATGATGCGTTCCTCGTACTTGCCCGTCTTCACGTCGATGTATCTGACGTAGAGTGAGATCTTATTGTCCTCATCGAGATACTTCCAAAGGTTGTTCGTGAAGTCGTCTATATCGTCAGGGATTTCCACTCTCTCCGGTTCTCCGTTAAAGGTCGGGAGCGGATTCCCGTCACATTCGTAGGTGTGGATGAAATGTCCCAGACCGGGCTCCGATTCGTAGTTGAAATAGTATCTGCCTGTTTTTCCGCCGGTCTTGCACATGCTCTTGAGAATGCTCATCTTGTAGGTGAACTCCTCCTCGCCCAGCTCGACCATGCCGCTGATGCGCGGCGTGAAGTTCGGCATGTCAGGCTCAAAGGTCCTGGTGGCAAGGGCGTCTTCGAAGCTTTTGCCCGCTGCCAGGTGGTCGTAGATCGTGTCGGTCTGGTCGCCGTTGGTGACGATGAGCTTGTTCTCGAACTGGCGGATGGCCGCGTAGATGATGAGGGACGGGTCCTCGACCTTGCTCTCATCGAAGGGCTCGGTGAACACCTCTCCGTCCTGCAGTGTGAAGACGCGGTTTCTGCTGTTCTCGCTTCTGCCCATGATGAAGTAGGCGATGGCCGCTTTGCCGGCGCCTTTGGTCCTGCCGATGACGATGCCCCTGCCTACATATGTATTATCGTTTATCAGTTTTCCTATATCGTTGATCTCGTACTGTTCCATCTTCGCTGCTTTCTCCTTCATCAGCTTCCATGCCACCTGCTCCGTCGCCTTCGGCAGTATCTGCCACTCGGCTTCCGCCATAACGCGCTTCTGGAGGACGGACGGTGTGTCGCCCTTCTTCACGCGGACAGGCTTTTGCATGATGATCCTGCCGCCGTCCGGCACCTCGTTGACGTAGTGGACTGTGGCGCCGGTGACTTTGACGCCGTACTCCAGCGCCTTTTCGTGGACGTGTAGTCCGTAGCAGCCCTTGCCGCAAAAGGCCGGGATCAGCGATGGGTGAACGTTGATGATGCGTCCCGCGTACTCCGAGGTGAAGTCCTTGCTGAGGATCTTCATGAAGCCCGCCAGAACGATGAGTTCGATGTTGTGTTCTTTGAGGACTTCCTTCAGTTTCGCTTCGAAGGCCTCCTCACTGCCGCACTGTTTCTTCGTGACGACCGCTGTCTCGATACCCGCTGCTTCGGCCCGCTTCAGCCCGTGGGCGATGGAGTTGGACGAAACGACGAGAACGATGCGGCCGTGCTTGATGACGCCGTCTGCCTGCGCATCGATCAGTGCCTGCAGATTGGTGCCGTTACCGGAGATCAGTACGGCGATCCTTGTCTTTACCATAATATAACTCCTTCTTCCCCTTCTATGACTTCGCCGAGAATGTATGCGTCTTCGCCTGCCTCCTCCAGACAGCTGATTGCCTCGAAGGCATCTTCCTTATCGATGATGCATATCATTCCGACGCCCATGTTGAATGTATTGAACATATCTCTTTCGGAGATTTCACCGGTCTGTGCCAGATAATCAAAGATTGGTAAAACCCTGACGTCGTCTCTCTTGATCTTCGCCGTCAGCCCATCCGGCAGGCTCCTTGGGATGTTTTCGTAGAATCCGCCGCCGGTGATGTGTGCCACTGCCTTGATATTGACCTTGTCCATGAGCGAAAGGACCGGCTTCACGTAGATCTTCGTCGGTGTGAGGAGCGTTTCGCCCAGGCTCTTGCCGCCCAACGCTTCAACAGGTGCCTTCAAGTCCGCGTTCTCCACATCAAAGACCTTTCTCACCAGAGAAAAGCCGTTGGAGTGCACGCCGCTTGACGGAAGGGCAACGATGATGTCGCCTGCCTTGACGCTTTTCTTATCGAGAATCTTGCTCCTGTCGACGATTCCAACAGCAAAGCCCGCCAGATCGTATTCGTCTTCATCATAAAATCCCGGCATCTCCGCCGTCTCGCCTCCGATGAGCGCAGCGCCTGACTGCACGCAGCCTTCCGCGACGCCCTTGACGATACCGGCGATCTTTTCCGGATAGTTTTTGCCGCAGGCGATGTAGTCCAGGAAGAACAAAGGTCTCGCTCCGCAGCAGATGATGTCGTTGACGCACATGGCAACGCAGTCGATGCCGATGGTATCATGCTTGTCCATGAGGAATGCCAGCTTGAGCTTGGTGCCTACGCCGTCCGTTCCGCTGACGAGAACAGGCTCCTCCATGCCGGTGATGTCCGGCGCAAAGAGACCGCCGAAGCCGCCAACGTCTGACATGACGCCGCTTGTCTGGGTCCTGGCAACGTGCTCTTTCATGAGCTTGACTGCCTGGTATCCCGCTGTGATGTCTACTCCTGATGCAGCGTATGCATCCGATCTTGAATCTTTCATGTCTTATTCCTTCCCGTTCCAGCAATAAGTGCAAACGCTGGATTCATCAAGGCCAATAGCTTCCAGTATGTTGTCGACGTTCTGATATTCGAGAGAATCCAGATGGAGCTTCTCGCAGATGTGTTCGCGGAGCTTCCTGCCTCTCTCGGTTCTGCCGTCGCTGTATTCGTCGATATACTTTTCGCCCTCTTCCCCTTCGAGCTCCAGAATCGTCTTCCTGGCGATCAGGTCAGTGTCCGAAGTCTGTCTGGAGAAATTGAGATACTTGCAGCCGTACATGATCGGCGGGCAGGCGGATCTCATGTGGACTTTTTCGGCGCCGTTTTCGTAGAGGAACTCGACCGTTTCTCTGAGCTGGGTTCCCCTGACGATACTGTCATCGACAAAGAGCAGTTTCTTCCCTTTGATAAGGTTGTGTACAGGGACCAGCTTCATCTTGGCGACGCGGTTTCTCTCGCTCTGATTGACCGGCATGAAACTTCTCGGCCAAGTCGGCGTGTACTTGATGAACGGTCTCGCATAGTCGATGCCGCACTCGTTGGAGTAGCCGATGGCGTGAGCGATGCCGGAATCCGGAACGCCGCAGACGTAATCGAGGTCAAAGTCTTTGCCCGCTTCAGCGTCGTTCTTCGCCATGAGACGACCGTTTCTGTTTCTCATTTCCTCGACGTTTACGTCCTCGTAGGTCGAATTCGGATAGCCGTAGTAAGACCAGAGGAATGCGCAGATGCACTTCTTCTTGCCGGCCGGGGCCAGAGTTTTGTATCCTTCCTTCGTGATCTCCACGATCTCGCCGGGCCCCAGTTCGTAGACTGTCTCGTAGCCCAGTTTCTCGTAGGCGAAGGATTCGAAGGAAACGCTGTAGCCGTCTTCGTCCTTGCCGATCAGCATCGGCGTTCTGCCCAGTTTGTCTCTGGCGGCGAGGATCGCCCCGTCCTCCTTGAGGATGAGGATCGACGCCGATCCTTCGATCATATTCTGCGCGAACTTGAGTCCGTCGGTGAAGTCGCTCTTCTGATCGATCAGTGACGCGATCAGTTCCGTCGAGTTGACTCTGCCGCCGCTCAGCGCCTCGAAGTGTCCGCCGCTAAATGACAGATACTGCTTGATGAGGCTGTCCTGGTTGTTGATTCTGCCGACAAAAGCGATAGCGTAAGTGCCGATATTGGAATGGATCAGCAAAGGCATCGGGTCCGTATCGCTGATGCAGCCGATTCCCGATCTGCCTGACATGTGCTCGATCGCTTCTTCAAATTTCGTTCTGAAAGGCGAGCTTTCTATGTTGTGGATCTCGCGTTTGAATCCGTGTTCCTCTCCAAAGAAAGCCATACCGCCCCTTCTGGTTCCAAGATGGGAATGATAATCAGTGCCGTAAAAGACATCCATGACGACGTCTCTTGACGATACTGCTCCAAAGTAACCACCCATGTGTTTGTCCTTTCTGTGTTACTGCTGTTCTGTGATTGTGTTAGATCGTGTGTCCCGTTTCGATGACTGTATTGATTAGGGTATTCGTCGTGTAACCGAATACCGCGTCAGCCAGCGCGCCGTAATATACGATACGCGCCGTACACTCACCGTTGATCTTCTTTGCCAGTTCTTTGTCCTTCATCATGTTGGTGTTGATGTAGATGTTGAAACTGGCTGCCTGCATGGCCGCCTTGCAGAGCACTGCGCTTGAACCGGAGTCCGCGATCACGACCTTGTTGCCTTTGGTCGCGAATTCCTGCGCCAGTTCGATGGCTCTGCCGCATTTCTTGATGATCTCCATCGGAACGAGGCAGGCTTCGTAAAGTGCGTTCTGCTTGGCTTCCTTGAGAGCGGCCTTTTCTTCCGGGGTGGACGCCTTCTTTTTATATAGCTGTGCCAGCGGCTCGAAGTTGTCGATATCCTGCTGCACCAGGTCCAGCAATTCGTTCTGGATCTTGTAGATCTCATCGATATTCTTCTGCATTTCGAATTCGACCCCGATGTATTTCTTCTTACCGATGGTCAGGGATGCGACCATGGTGCTCAGGGATGCGCCGAGGGCGCCTACGAGGGCGGCAACGCTTCCGCCGCCCGGGATCGGCTTGCTTGAGCCAACTGATTCAACAAAATCTCTGCATGTTTTTTCTGTGTAGTCCATGATTCCTCCTGCTGCGTGAGCATGTGTCCTGTGCTGTCTATGCGAAGAAGAGTTCTGAAAGCTCCAGCGGCTCGATGTATTCGCCGTTCTTGTAAACTCTCATGTTTCCGGATGCGATCTCGTCGATCAGCATTACGTTGCCGTTTTCATCGTATCCGAATTCGAACTTGATGTCATAAAGTACGAGACCCTTTTCGAGGAGATCGTCAGCAACGATCTGTGTGATCTGCTGTGTCATGACCTTCAGGTCTTCGTACTGCTTGTCTGTCATAATTCCCAGAACGAGAAGTCCGTCCTTGGTTACGAGCGGGTCTTCCTTTTCGTCGTTCTTGAATGTGGTTTCAACGTATGCAGGCAGATCCGCTCCCTCTTCGATGTATTCACCGTATCTTCTGTAGAAGGATCCTACCGCCTTGTGTCTGCAGATGACTTCCAGTCCGTGTCCGAATACCTTGGCAGGCTTAACTTCCATAGTGGTGTTTTCGAGGTCTGCGCTTACGAAGTGTGTCGGGATTCCTGCTGCGTTGATCTTCTCGAAGAAGTAGATCGACATTCTCAGGTTGACATCGCCAACGCCCTCGATGGTCAGGCCGACTTCGTTCATGCCCGGATCGAATACGCCGTCCTTGCCGGTTACGTCATCCTTGAACTTGAGCAGATAGTTGCCGTTGTCCATTGCATATACGTTCTTGGTTTTTCCTGTGTAAACTAATTCCATTTTTTGTTCCTCCTATATGTGTAATTACATTATTTAACTTGGTTGTGCTGCGCGTTATATCTTAAGCATTGCGCGCGGTATCTTACGCGTTGAGCGCCGCGTCCTTGGCCAGGACCTCGGCTTCGTTCGCTTTTCTCTCTTCTCTGAGCGTTCCCGCCAGTTCATCATCCGAAAGGGCGATGATCTGCGCTGCCAGGATCGCTGCGTTTGCTGCGCCATCGATCGCAACGGTCGCAACCGGAATTCCCGTCGGCATCTGCACCGTCGAAAGGAGCGCGTCCAGACCGTCCAGGGTCGATGATTTGACCGGCACGCCGATAACCGGAATCACCGTATTTGCCGCCAGACTGCCGGCCAGATGGGCCGCCTTGCCGGCAAGTGCGATGATGGCGCCGAAGCCTCTCTCGGCAGCCTTTGCGCTGAATTCCCGTGCCGCTTCAGGCGTTCTGTGGGCAGAATAGATATGCACTTCGTAAGGCACGCCGTATTTCTCCAGGCGCTGGATCGCCTTCTCTGCAACCGGCATATCGCTGTCGCTTCCCATTACAATTCCAACTTTTTTCATCTCACTTCTCCTTTAAAATAACAGAAGGCAGAAAAACCTTCATGAGCTTACTCATGAGCGATTCTTCTGCCATAAACATTCAAAAAAATAAAAAATACTTGGCACATAGGCATATTCTCACTAATAGTCGCTTTTTTTCGGCGCGCGGTAGAAACTTTCAGGCCATCATACTGAATATATATTAGTTAGCAATATTTTATTACACTCTCATACTACATCATGGCCACCCTAAAAGTAAAGTGCTATTTCCCGTACATGACAAGAATTTCTCCAATCGTCTCAAGGCTTTACCTCTACGGGGATTTTCATGTCGCCTTTAACCATGATTATGTAATATGTTGGCTTTTGGTTAACCCCCGCAGATATACTTCGGACTGCTTTAACCATTCTTGTGTAATCGATTGCCTCTTGGTTAGTACGTGCCAATACGCCGATTAGAGTGTTAACCAATCTCTCGTATCAAGAACTTCTTTGGTTAAGGTCGATTAACCAAAACAATTGATATCGAGCAATTATGGTCAATGATAGTCTTTGTTCTCCTTGGATTGTTAACCAAATCAATTAGAACCAGGCAGTTATGGTTAACTTTGTCCTCCGTTACTCTGGATTCCTAACCAAAAGGCCTTTCCCGACATACTTTTGGTTAATCTTGTGGTTTTGTATTACATTTCCATTGACGGGTCTTGCTTGATTTGGTAATATTTACCAAATCATTGACAAAAGGGAGGCGTCATGAACAAAAGGATAGAAAGATTAACGCGAGAATTACAAAGACTTCCTGAAGGATCTTTATATCTAAAGCGCTCATCAAAGTATACAGCATTTGTGCATTATGTTGGCCCTGGTGAAGTTCACAACATCAACCAGAATCTTGAATTTGTTTATGCTTTGGCACGAAAAAAGTATATTCGGCTTTATATTGATGTTTTGAAAGGCACAGCCCGTAATAAATTGGACAGTCTCCTTGAAAGCTATGCAGCTGCCGGGCTTGACATTCCCAGAATTACACTGACAAAAGAGCAATATGCGTGGACGCATGAGAATTACAAAACCAATACGTTCAAGCCAGAGGAAAAAACATACAGGTCACTTGGTGGAACAATGACGAGGTCAAAGTCTGAACGGGAGATTGCAAACCAATACGATTTGTTGGGAATCCCTATGCGTTATGAAGCCGAACTACTTGTTGACCTATCATCGTTAATCGCCGAACTTGAACTATGTACGGCAGATTATCGAAGAGGACGGAGTTTATTTCACTATTCATCAGGGGTATGCGTTTGGAACGTTCCTCCTGAACTGAGTTGGATGAACATGCGAGGGTCCCTTTGGCGGAGCTTCGACTCGCGAACTGGTATGACCAGAATCTTCCCCGATTATTCTTCACTCACGTTTGACAATGAGATTATTTATCACGAGCACGAGGGCGTTGCAAGCAATCCATTCTATCGTTGCACCTCTTCAGACAGAGCCTTTATAATGCGTGAAACCGGTACGGTTTCTGAAAGGAATCTGATAACAACATTTGAGTGTGATATCGAAGCATCAGGTCTTATTCGAGATCTGTTGTCAGCCAAAGTTCTCCCAAGAATATGAAAAGACCCGACATGACGTTGACGTCGGGTCTTAATTAATTGTTAGAACGAAAGCTCTGTTCGATTGATCAGATCATCCTGCAGTGCCTTGCCGAGTTCGACGAAATATGCGCTGTAGCCGGCAACGCGGACCAGCATATCCTTATACTGTTCCGGATGCTTCTGGGCCGCCCGCATGGTTTCGGAACTCATGATATTGAACTGCACGTGCATCGGGTCGCCGGCCAGATACTCGTCGATGAAGCCGATGAGATTATCGCGGCCTTCCCTGCCCTTGACCGCCTCCTGCGGGAACTTCATGTTCAGAAGAGTTCCGTTGGTCGCCAGACTGTGATCCACCTTCGATACGGAATGGGCGACTGCGATCGGTCCCTTGATATCGTGGGATCCCCAGGCCGTATGCACAGGTCCCATGTTGTCCGAAATTGCTTCGCCGGCCTTGCGCCCGTCGAGAGACGCATTGGTATTCAACCCCATGCCGACATTGGCGCTTACCGAGTAGACGCCCGGCGTGTATTCGCCGCCGCGGATCGTCGGCCTGCCGGTCAGATGCCTGCAATAGCACTCGAACATGAACTTGAAGAGATCGTCCGCATAGTCGTCATCGTTTCCAAAATGATGCACCTTGGAGCTGTTGACGAGATTGTAGAGGATCTCGTGTCCTTCCCAGTTATCCTTGACAGCCTGCAAAAGCTCGCCGCCTGTAAACTTCTTCTCGTCGAACACCAGCTGCTTGATCGTTGCCAGTGTGTCCGCGCAGGTGGCGATACCCGATGCCTGCGGGCCGATGCCGTTGTATATGGTCCCGCCGGCCGTCAGGTCCACGCCTGACTCGAGACATCCGTCGAAGAAGGCCGATGCATACGGCAAAGGCTTGCGGTCGCGATGGGCTCTGTCAACGATATTCATGGTGCTGCACATCTGGTCAATCCAGTAGTCGAACTGCTTGTCGACGCTCTCCAGCACTTCATCGAAACTCTTGTAGGTTTCGAGACTTCCCGTATTCGGTCCAAGGGCTTTGCCCAGGGCGCCGCACTTCTCCCATCTGCTGCAGTGCGGTCCGCAGTCCAGGCACCTGCCTCCGTTGAGGACCATCTCCATGAACTTGACCGTGTTGATATACGAACCGTCATGCCAGCCGTACTCGCGGCCGGGAGAATTCGGTTCGACACATCCGACGATGGCGTAGTCTCTCGCCTCTTCCAGAGGCATGCCTTTGCTCATCTGCGCCTTGATCGTCGGCGCATCGTTGAAGACCTTCGGATGACCGTAGCCGGCACGGATGCACTCCACCGTCTTGACCTTCAGTTCGTACGGCGTGTTCTCATGCATGCGGACCAGAAGCCACGGGCACATCATCCTCGTGTGTACGGATGCGTCCAGAAGCATCATGGTCAGATCGTTCGTCGCATCCTTTCCGTCGCGGTCGACGCCGCCGATGGTCAGGCATTCGCCGCCAAAGCCTCTGCCCTGACGTACTCTGACAGTCCCGCCGTCGCGGATCTTCGTCGGATTGTTCATCTTGACGTATGTGACCTCGAGCAGTTCCTGTGCGAATTCCTTCGTGATGGTCCCGCTCTGCATGTCTTCTTTATAATATGGATACAGCCACTGGTCCATGCGTCCGTAGGACACGGAGTGACCGTTGCTTTCGATTAGTGTCAGCGTCGTCGCGAAGTTGAACAGCTGGAGTGCCTGCCAGAAGGTCCGTGCCGGGCCGCCTGCGATCTGGTGTGCATTCTTTGCCATCATCTCCAGCTCGCCCTTTCTCTTCGGGTCCTTCTCAGCAGCCGCCTTTTCTTCGGCCAGCTTCGCGTAGCGCTCGATGTATTTGATTGCCGCTTCATGACAGATGATCACGGCTTCATAGAACACTTTCTTCTCCGCGTAGTCCGGATCCTTCTTCGAAAGGCCCGCCAGGCGCTCTTTCGCCTCGCTGACCATTCCGTCAAAGCCGATGCGCAGGATCTTCTCGTAGTTCATTACGTAGTGGCCGACGCCGCCGTAATGATAGAGATTCGTCTGAAAGATCTTCTTGCCCGACTGGGAACCCTTCCTCTGGTCGTCATCGAGATAGGCCTCGACCTGATCGTCGACAGCCTTCCCCTGCCACCAGCGGCAAAGCTCTATGAATTCCGCTCTGTCCTCTTCGTTCACGAAATAGAACTGGTCGTGTTCGCGCTCCTCAAAAGGTTCGTTCAAAGCCTCGTAGAGCATCCAGTTCACCGAAAACTCCGGATACTGCGGGGAAGCCTTTGCAGGCGCCGCGATCTCACCCATGATCAGATCGTCGTCGTAGATCTCAAGGGTGGCGTTCATCAAAATGCTTTCAAAAGCCTTTGCGCAGCGCAGCTTGACCGGCAGATCCTCGTACATCTGATACGCCTTCGTTACATTTCTGAAACGCTCGTTGTCGATGTTGAACGGTCTGTCGAGAAACACCTGTCTCAGCTTGTTGACTCTCGGGAACGGCGACCAGTCACCGTGTCCGACTTCGTAACCGAGACTGTAGGTCTTGTCATATGGATCCAGCCCGCAGGCCATTGTGTGTAAACTATCGTTCATTACGCTTCCTTCTCGCGGGTCCCCACTGTGCAGTGGATTCCACGCTCTTCAAAATATGCGGCCATTTCTTCGACGTGCTTCTGAAATGCCGGTCGGTCGATCTCCAGATCCTGCATGCCGTACGGCCGCCCCAGAGATGCGTACTTCTCCTCGCCCAGGCGCATGAAGCTGAGCAGCTGCAAAGTCCTGACCCTGCCGCCCAGTTCGTCCAAAATATAGTCCGCCGTTTTTTCGATGTTGTTCTTGTCGTCGTTGACGCCCGGAATGACCGGAATGCGCACGACCATTTCCTTGCCGAGACCGGCAAGTTTCTTCTGGTTTTCGAATATTCTCTCGTTCCCGACCCCTGTGAATTCTTCATGGATCTTGCTGTCCATGTGCTTGATGTCCGTAAAGAACATGTCAGTCCACGGGAGGACTTTTTCGATCTGCTCCCACGGAACGCAGAGCGTCGACTCGCAGCAGGTGTGGATTCCCTCTTCCCTGCAGGCCTTGAATACTTCCGCAACAAAGTCTGCCTGCAGGAGCGGTTCGCCGCCGGATACAGTCACGCCGCCGCCGGAGCGGTCGTAGTAGCCTTTGTCCCTGCGGATCTCATCCATGGCCTCCCGGACGGAGATCTCCCGTCCCCACTGCTTGATGGCGTCTGCCGGACAGGCGTCCGCGCATGCCATACAGCTGCTGCAGCGATTCGGATCGATCCGTTCCAGTTTTCCCTCCACAAAAAGCAATGCGCCCTCCTGCGGACATGCCGTCCTGCAGAGGCCGCAAACGCTGTCTGAAATACACCTGGTCGAATATACCCCCGGCTGCACTTTCAGGCTCTGCCCTTCCGGATTGCTGCACCAGGGACAACGAAGGGGGCATCCCTTGAGAAACAATTCTGTTCGGATGCCCGGCCCATCGTGTATCGTATAATGTTGGATATTAAAGACTTTCCCGTTCAAGATGCATTAACCCCAATATGGTCTTTCTGAGCTCGACGTACTCCGGAGTGTATCTGGCGTCCTCCTGGCTGTCAATCATTCGCATGGTAAAGTCCACATCGAATTCCTGAACGATCCTGCCCGGAGAAGGTGACATGGCGACGATTCTTGTCGCCAGCGTCAACGCCTCGTCTACATCGTGTGTGATCATGATAATCGTCGGCTTCGTTGCCTTCCAGATCTTTCGGATAAGATCTTGCATGGAGTTTCTGGTGAACGCGTCAAGCGCACCAAAAGGCTCGTCCAGCAGAATCATCGTCGGATCGTTTACCAGAGCTCTCGCCAGCGCCACTCTCTGCCTCATGCCTCCAGAGAGCTCATATGGCTTTGCGTTGGCAAAATCCTTGAGCCCTACCAGTGACAGATATTTCTCTGTTCTTTCCTGAATTTCCTTCTTGTCGATGCCTCTGACCGTTGGACCAAACGCGATGTTGTTGTAAACCGTGGTCCACGGATAGAGGGTCGGCGTCTGGAACACGACCGCTCTGCTAGGATCAACTCCTTCGATCTTCTTGCCGCGCATCTCGATCGTGCCTTCAGTCTGCTTCAAAAGCCCTGCCATGACATTGAGGAGGGTGCTCTTGCCGCAGCCCGAAGGTCCCAGAATGCAGAGGAAATCGCCGTCATGAACTGTGAGATTTATGTTGTCCAGTGCAAGCGTGTCCGGCGAATCGCCCTGCCCTTTGTATTTAAGTGATAGTGACCGTACGGTCATTTGAACGTCTTTGTAGCTCATTCTTCTGTTCGTTGTCCAATCTTAATTATTCGCCCTGTACCTGTTCGATGAATGTCGTATCGATTGCTGCCTTGTAGAAGTCCAGATCCTTCGCATCGTCGATCTGTCCTGCCTTCTGCAGGAATTCAGCAACCTGCAGCATGGCCTTGGCTGCATTGTCGTTGCCAAGTACATCATCGTCAAGCTGTCTGTCGAGTCCCGGATAAACGTCTGACATCTGCTGTTCAACAACATCCAGATCCATTTCCAGATATTCGCTTACAACTTTCTGTGCGTCTTCCTTATCAGACTCATAATACTCGTTGCCGCGCTTGAGCGCTCTGACATAAGCTGCAACTACGTCAGGGTGTGCTTCTGCGAATTCGGTGTTTACAATGTGGAAGTTGATCGTCTGGTGTCCTGCCTTTGCAAGATCAGCTGCGGTCAGGATGATTTTGCCGTCCTTGTTTGCCAGGTTGGTGAGTGTTGGGTTCCAGGTGTAAGCAACGTCAATGTCGCCTCTCTCCCAGGCTGCAAAGATTGCATCAGGAGCCATGTCGAGGATCTCAACATCGTCTGTTGTCAGTCCCGCATCTTCCAGTGCGCAAAGCATGCCGTAGTGTCCGCTGGATGCCAGCGTAACGCCGATCTTCTGTCCCTTCAGGTCTGCGACCGTTTCGAACCCGGTGCTCTCTCTTACAACCAGACCCTCTGTTCCTCTGATCAAGCTTGCAACGTATATTACCTTATAGTCTGTTCCTGTCGTGAGTCCTACAATCGTTGGACAAATACCAAGCGGGCCTGCAAAATTCGCGTCTCCCGACTTCATTGCCGTGATCATGTCTCTTCCTGCGGCCATTCTGCTCACATCTACGCCGTCTCCCATTTCTTCATTGAAGTAGCCGGCGCCCTTTGTAACTGCCGTGCAGTCCGTCAGGTCCTGTGAAGCGATAACTGCGGCTGTTGCCTCGTCTGTGCTTTCAGTATCTGATGATCCGCCGCATCCAACGAATGCGAACATTGTGATGACTGAAAGAACCAATGCCAGAATAGTCTTCTTCATTTTCTTCTCTCCTTTGAATAAACAGTAACTTATAATTTGCCTTTCCAAGGAACCAGTTTTCTCTCAGCCAGTCTGAGCAGCTGGTCGAAAAGGATTCCTGTAACACCCATAACAAATATACCTGCAAAGATAACGTCGGTTCTGCCCCAGTTGGCAGCATCCAGCACCATCCAGCCTACGCCGGCTGCAGCGGCAACCATTTCTGCTGCAACGAGGGTGCTGTAACCATGACCGAATGCGGTACGAACACCTGTAAAAATATCCGGCGCCGCGTATGGAAGGATGACCTTCCAGAAGATCTGCTTACTGTTGGCGCCCAGTGTGGCGGCAACGTCAGTATATGATGCCGGTATTTTGGTAACTGCTGCAACACAGGCAACGTAGATAGGTGTGAAGCATGCGATATACAGCAGACAGATCTTGGATCCGTTGCCGATTCCCATCCAGAGGACGAGAACCGTGTAGTATGCCAATGGCGGCAGCGGTCTGACGAATTCAACGATCGGCTCCATTGCAGCGCGGACTTTATCATTCTGTCCGCTGAGCAAGCCAAAGGGAACCGCCGTACAAATAGCCAGGGCAAATGCCGTCAGCAGTCGGAAGAAACTGGCTCCCAGATGTTCCAGGAGAGTGCTTCCCTTGTACCCGTTCCCCGTGAGGTCCACCAGGGCCTTTATGACTGATTGTATGGATGGAACCAGACCCGTCGACGTAAGTACACCGCCTACAGAAGCGGCTGTCCATATGCCGAGGATGATTCCTACCGAACAACACGATATGAGAAGTGATTTTCTCTTTTTCATTATGCCTAAATACTCCGTCTATAATTAATTCGTTATAGGTATATAACCATTTACAAATACACGCATTAATGTTATTCTATTTCTTGGGATTTTTCAAGAGTTACAAGCGCTCTTTTTAAGTTTTTTTAATATTTCTTACATATTTATTAGGTGAATAATGGAGGTTTTCCGGTGAAAATGCTCATAAACGGTTCGCTCACCGACAGTCTGAGCGGCGAAACAATGGAAATAAAAAACCCTTACACGGGCGAAGTGATCGATACCGTTCCGAAAGCAATGGCAGCAGATATCGATGCGGCGATCACGGCAGCCTGTGAGGGACAAAAGGAATGGGCGCGTGTGCCTTTGCATGAACGCGTCAAGGTGCTCCTCAGATTTGTCGAGCTCGTGAGAGAGAATCACGAGTCCCTTGCGGAGACTCTTTGCAGAGATAACGGTAAACCTTACGCACAGGCCTATGGAGAGATCGGCAACCTGTTCGTATCTGTTCCGGCCTTTTGCGAAAAGGCGAAGCATTACTACGAAGAGGTCATTCCTGCCGGACAGGAACCGGGACAGGAGCACACTCTTCAGTATGTGAAGCGGGAACCGGTCGGCGTCGTTCTTTGCGTCATCCCGTTCAACTTCCCGTCCAACCTGATGAGCCAGAAGGTGATTCCTGCTCTGCTCATGGGGAACGCGGCTATCGTTCTGCCGCCTTCCGGCAATCCTCTGACGAACATGAGACTTTGCCAGCTGCTGGATGAAGCGGGCGTTCCTGCCGGCGTGATCCAGTGCGTCACCGCACCGGGCGCAGTCAAGGAAGCGGCTGTAACAGACCCGCGCATCGGCTTCATCTCCCTTACGGGAAGCACTGAGGTCGGCGTGCACGTTGCTGAACTGGCGGCAAAGAATCTGACGCCTTGCGCGCTCGAGCTTGGCGGCAACGATCCGTTCATCGTTTTCGAGGACGCCGATCTGGACATCGCCCTCAGCGAAGTATATCCGGGACGACTCGTGAACGCAGGTCAGATCTGCTGCGCGTGCAAACGCTTCATCGTGCACAGGTCTGTTCTGGATGCCTTCACAGAAGGCGTCATGAAAATCGCAGAAGGTCTGAAATCCGAAGACCCGATGCGTCCGGAAACGAAGTTCACCTGCCTCATCAACGAGGCGGCGGCAGAAGAGGTCGAGAGACAGGTCAACATGACCGTGGACCAGGGCGCGCGTATTCTCGTGGGCGGCCATAGAGATGGAACGAAGTATGAAGCAACTGTCCTCGCGGACGTCACGCCGGACATGGACATTGCCAGAGATATGGAAGTTTTCGGTCCGGTCATTCCGATCATCCCGTTTGAGACCGAAGATGAAGCGGTTGCCATTGCCAACAACTCCATCTACGGACTTGCCAGCTGTATCTTCACAGAAAACAGCAGGCGGATCGCACGAATGGCGAGCCGCCTGGAAGCTGGTGATGTGATCGTGAATGGCGCCTCCCGTCTCAGGACATTCGAGATGCCGTTCGGAGGCTGGAAGATGAGCGGTCTCGGCACCGAGGGCGTCATGTGCACCTTCGATGAGATGACGAGAACCAAAGTCATCGTCCTCAAGGACATGCTGTAGGCACGTCCTTCAAGATCAATAAGATTCTACGTAAAGACGCCTGACTAGTTCGGGCGTCATTTTTATATATGCGTTGTCAACGAGACGCATCTGGTTGGCAAAGACGGATTCCGTGAACAGATCGATGTCTTCCTCCTTGACACCGTACTCGTGCATCTTCTTCGGAGGAAGGAGCTGGGTGACAGCATCAAAGAGCGTATCAAAAGCCTTTGCGTCTGCATCTGCGCCGGCAGTTCCAAAGGCCTCGCAGATCATTTTTCGCAGCTGTGCGATCTTGCCCTCCGGGTCTGTCTCGTTATACATCCTCATCGCGGACTCAAAGAACACATAGTTTGCCGCGCCGTGGGTGACGAAGTATTTGCCGCTCATCGGATAGGACACGCCGTGGATGATGCCGCAGCCCGCCTGCAGAAATGCGATCCCCGCATAGCACGCAGCAGTCAAAAGCTCGCCGGCATATTCGTTTTTAATGTCGCATCCGTCCTGCATCGCCTTGAGTGCCCTGAGGATCGCTTTGATCGCGCCTTCCCCGAAAAGGTCTGACGTCATCGTCGCCTTGTCCGGCGAAAGGTATGATTCGACCGCATGGATCAGCGCATCGATCAGCGATTCCGCGAAAGGCTGATGCGGAAGACTTTTGATGAACTCCGGAATGAGCACTGCGGTGTCCGCGATCAAGTCCTCATCCAGCAGTCCCAGCTTGGTGGTTCCGCCCATGCCGTCGTTGACGATGGCAACGGAAGTCTTTGTGACTTCGGAGCCTGTGCCGCAGGTCGTCGGGATCGCGATGAGTTTCTTCTCGCGCAGGATCGGCTCCCTCTTGAAGAACAGATCGTTTATTGTCGATGGACGCTTCAGCACCAAAAGCTTGCCGATGTCCATGATGGTTCCGCCGCCGATCGCGATGACTCTGTCGTAGCTGTCATAGCTGACCGCATCGAAGATCTTGCCGATCATATCTTCTGTCGGTTCGCCTTTGCCGTAGTCTTCCTGAATCACGCAAAGGGCCTGCGCCGCGTCTGTTCCTTCCAGTGTCTGTTTGATAACGTTATCGTATACGGGTCTTGTGGTCAGGATCAGGTCTCCTTTGCCAAGCCCGAATTCTTCCGTAAATTCCTTGAATGTTTCGAACTTATACAGGTCCGGTTTCATGATGATTTCACGCATGCTGTTTCTCCTTATCTGTGCTTTTTCTTGTTTCTGTTCGTGCCACGTTTAATAATACCACATCCTCCGCCAAGATAAACTATGTTTTCTATTACATTTCCGAAGCTTCTTCTTGACCTGTGATATATCATGATATATTCTTTGTTTGAAAGGAGTTCCCTCATGAAAGAAATTGATTATATGTACACAACAAAGCCCTTTATGAGCGGCCGCAGTCAGGCGATCAGAATTCCCAAGGAATATCGCCTGGAGAACACGGAGGTTGTAATTAACCGCGTTGGTGAATCGCTTATTATTACTCCAAAGGACGCGCTGCAGAGGATCTATTACTATGGATTGTCTTTGATGACGGACGATTTCATGAAAGATGGAAGACCCGAAGAGGCGGACAACAAAGAGGTAAAGCTGTAATGTATATGCTTGATACAAATATCATCATATTTTGTATTCGCCACCCCGACTCCCCATGCGCTGCCAGGCTGGCTGATCATCTTGGCCGTGATGTTTGCATTTCTGTTGTTACATTCGCCGAACTGGAATACGGTATTATGAACAGTTGCGATCCTGCCCGCAATCGCGAAGCTGTGACTTTCTTTTTGTCTGGAATCAAGGTTCTGGATTTTGATATGGATGCCGCCATCCACTTCGGGGACATCCTTGCGGAACTGAAGCGAAAGAACAAAAGCAAGCAAAATCAGGATAGAGATAAAATGATTGCCGCCCACGCAAGGTCTAAAGGCTTCACCCTGGTAAGCGACAATACGAAAGATTTCATAGATATTGATGGTCTGTCCCTCGAAAACTGGAGATGATCTATCTGTTCCAGCAGGCAAGCGTTGAGGCGTTGTGGCTGTCTGATGACAGGATGAATTTACCGCCCCGCGCGTCGAGATACTCGATGATCGGTCTTGACGGATACGGTTCCATTCTGCTTCCTCTGTTCATGCCGCCGAAGTTGATCTCGAACACGGCGCCCGTTTCAAGAAGCTTGTCCGCAGCTTTCTGCCATGCCGCGACATATCGCGGATGACTCTCGTCAAAGAACCGTCCCTTGCCGCCGTTCTCTCCGCCGGCATTGAACTTCGTGATCAGGTCGAAATGTCCGATGATATCGGCGCCGGTCTTGCGCACCACATCGGAAAGCACGTCATAATATGCTTCTGCAAAAGCGTACACGTCTCCGCCAAAGTACTTCTCCACGGCTTCTTCGAATAGTTGCGGCGTTTCATCCACCGATGGATAGGCAGGTTCACCGTTTGCATTCCGCACCCTCACATAGTGCACCGAACCGATGACATAATCCCATCTGTCCGTCGGTTCCTCCGAATAGTAGTCCTGCTCGATTCCGCAAAAGACCCGGATTTTATCCGCATAGTCCTTCGCAGCCTGCCGCACCCGTTCCTCGTATCTGTCGGTTCCCTTTCTGGTCATGCAGACTTCCTCGTCAAAAGCCGTGTAGCTGTGCCCCGAAAAGCCAATCGCTTCCAGGCCTTTGTCGATGGCTGCTCTTACGATCTCGTCGGGAGTCCCCTCCCCATCGCAGTATTTCGTATGAACGTGCAAGTCGAATAAAGCATTCTCTCTCATTACGTCATCTTCTCCTGTTTAACCTTGTGATCGATAACATGTCTTGATGCCAGTTCCGCGGTAATATCTTCAATGCTGATTCCCGCTTCAACCATCAGTACCATTACATGATACGCCAGATCGGCGATTTCGTAAACCGTTTCGGCTTTGTCGCAGGCTTTTGCTGCGATGATGCAGATGATGCAAATGTCTCATGTTTCTTTCCTTCTTAGCTGTTTCTTAGCCGTTTTGCTTTGCTGTTCCGGTCGCTTTTGACCGTTATCACGTTACTACGCTATCAGTTTATCTCGTGAAAGTCAAGAATCTTTTAAAATAAAAAAGCCCCTTTTACAGGGGCTTTCGTGATTCCTATTTGCCTGCGGCGCCCATCTCCTTCCAGCGCTCCATGGCTCTCCTTGCCGAGCCGTCCAGATGGCTTGCGGATTCAGCCTTTGCGCGTTCGATGTCACGATCGCGGATCGCTTCGAAGATGCGCACGTGCTCCTCGTAGATCTCCGGCAGATTCTCTTCCTTGGAGAGTGTGGTCTTCCTGGCCAGATGGACGTAGTCCTGATAGGCACGGAGGACCTGTACGATGAAGCGGCTCGAGGTCATTTGATAGATCATATTATGAAAGTCTTCGTTGGCCTGCAGCAGTTTTTCGTAAAATCCGTGCTGCGTGTAGAAGCTCATCAGGTCCAGCTGCTCTTTGAGCGCACTGATATTCTCATCGGTGGCGTTTTCGACCGCACGCGTGATGGCCAGTTCTTCTACGGCCTTACGGACAGCATAAACGTCCGCCATGTCCTTCTGGGTGAAGCCTTTGGCGAAGCAGCCCTTATTCGGGATATAGTTAATCAGGCCTTCTTTTGTAAGCTGCTTGAAGGCATCCCTTACCGGAGTTCTGCTCACCTTAAGTTCATTGGCGATCTTGTTCTCGATGAGCTTTTCGCCCATCTCGTATTCTCCCGTTATGATCCTGGTTCTGAGGATTTCAGTGACTTCCTCGGCCAGCGATGATTCTCCTGTGATTACATTCTGCTGCATGCTGATCGCATCCTTTCATAACCGTCAAATGGTCCTCACCATTGCCGGACCAGTCTAGAGAAGATGGTTTTCGATGACCTGTACGTCCGGATGGAAGTCTTCGATCTGGAGATAGTATTCAGCAGCATCGAAGAACGCCTTCATCGGAGCCAGTCCGATGACTTCTGTTCCGATAACGTTGACGCCGTATCTGGCAGCTTCTCTTCTGACCAGTTCGAGAACTCTGTGAAGCGGCGTTACGTTGAAGTTCGTCATGTTGATGGATACCTGCGCAACGTTTCTGTCCTCGAGCAGCAGTCCCATTGCCTTGACGCATTTGAACCCGCCCTTGACTTCTCTGATGATGTTGGCGATGTTCTTCGCGATCTTGACATCATCGGTTGCCAGGTTGATATTAAAAGCGATGAGCGGAGGTCTCGCGCCGACTGCTACGACTCCGCCTGTCGGGTGGATTCTCTGACCGCCGAAATCAGGGATCCAGTCAGGATCCTGTACCTTCTCGGCCATGCCTTCAAACTGACCCTTTCTGACCTTCGCCAGATTCTTTCTGTGCGGTGCGGATGCGGAATCCTCATAGAGGAATACCGGCAGGTCTGCCTCTTCTGCGATTCTGGCGCCGACTTTCTTCGAAAGCTCAACGCAGTCCTCAGTCGTCGCTTCCTTGATTGGAATGAACGGCATTACGTCAACACAGCCCATTCTTGGGTGTCCGCCTTCGTGCTTGGTCAGATCGATGAGCTCGACCGCCTTCTTTGCCAGCTTGACGCTCGCCTCTTCGCACGCTTCAGGGCTTCCCATGTAAGTGATAACCGATCTATTGTGTGTTTCGTCCGATGAATAGTCAAGCAGCGTGCAGCCAGGAGTGTTCCTGATCTGATCAACGCACGCCTCGATGACTTCCTGATTTCTTCCCTCGCTGATGTTTGGTACGCTTTCGATAATCTTTGCCATTTTTTCCTCCTCTAAATTAGCTATCTATATTTCGTCTTACAGGCTCGCTTCGATCTCGCCGTAGATTCTGGCAGCGATCGCTTCGCCCTTTTCGAGCATTGCCTTTCCTTCTTCTTCGCATTTTGCTGCAAATGCTTCATCCTTGACGCCCGGCAGATTGATCTTGACGTTGAGCCAGGCTCCTCTCATGCAGGTGATGAAGTTCAAAACCCCAACGCCGAGGTCGCTGGCGCAGTTGGTGTTATAGTGGCCGTTGAGTCTGTCTGCCAGTTCCAGGCCTTTGCACGCATATTCCATGACGCTGAACGGTACCTTCGTCGCTTCGAGGGTTCCGTCTGCGATGGCTGCCTTGCGGAGAGCCTTTTCCTCGTCTGTTTCCTTTGGCATCTTGAATGCCGCTGCGATGAGATTGAACGCGTCTGTGTCTCTGTCGATGGAAGCAGCCAGTTCCTTATAGAGATCTGTCGCCTCTTCCCTGATGGCGGCACAGTATTCGTGTTCATCCGCATATTTTTTCTTGGACGTCGTCAGGTCGCAGACCATAGCAACGAGGGCTGCTCCCTGTGCGCCTGCAAGTGCGCTGACTGATCCGCCGCCCGGTGCCGGTGCATCCGAAAGCAGAATGTCCAGATATTCTTCAAGTTTAAGATCTATCAGTTTCATAAATTCTCCTCCTTAAATCAACTCACCCTTCTTGATGACTTTTTCCGCCAGATTCGATCCGAATCTGTAGCAGACCATCTCGAAATCCGGCGCGTTCCAGATAACCATATCTGCCTGCTTGCCCGGTTCGATGGTTCCAACCAGGTCGCCTCTGTTGATGGCGCACGCCGGGTTGATGGTCACGGCTGTCAGCACCTCTTCCGGCAGAAGTCTGTACTTCAGACATCCCAGATTGATGGCGAGCTGCAGGTTCAGTGATGGACATGAACCCGGGTTGAAATCGCTGGCGATGGCAACCGGAATGCCCTTTTCGACCATCTTCTTAGCCGGTGCATAGGTCGCGCCCAGGTAGAAGGATGTCGCCGGCAGACACATGGCTGTGGTTCCGCCCTCTGCCATGGCGTCCATACCGCTCTCTTTGATCGCAATCAGATGCTCTGCTGAGGTTGCCCGCATTTCGCCTGCCAGTTCGGTTCCGCCGATGGCTTCGATCTCATCCGCGTGGATCTTGAGCTCGAATTCGGCGTCTCTAGCTGCCTGCAGATATCTCCTGCTCTGCTCCGCGTTGAATACCGCATCCTCGCAGAAGATGTCGCAGAACTCAGCCAGCCCTTCCTTCTTGACCTGCGGGATGACTTCCTCGCAAAGGAAGTCGATGTACTCGTCTCCCCTGCCCTCATATTCAGGCGGGATGGCGTGAGCTCCCATGAACGTAGGAACGACGTCCATCTTGTGGTTCTCGTTCATGGCCCTGATGACGCGAAGCATCTTCAGCTCGCTGTCTTTCGTAAGGCCGTAGCCGCTTTTGACTTCGCAGGTGGTGATGCCCATGGAGAGCATTTCGTCGAGGAAGGACATGCTTTTGTCGTACAGCTCCTCTTCCGATGCGTCTCTCGTCTTCCTGACGGTGTCGAGGATGCCGCCGCCGGCTCTCAGGATGTCCAGATACCCTGCGCCTGCGATCTTCATGGCCAGCTCATGCTGTCTGTAGCCGCCGAAGATGAGGTGGGTGTGTCCGTCAACGAGACCCGGTGTTACCAGCTTGCCCTCTGCATCGATGACCTGATCGAAGTCTGCCGGGCTGCTTTTGCCGCTCGCGCAGATCTCTTTGATGAGTCCGTCTTCGATGACGACTTCGACATCAGCGTACTTTTCGTTGATGCCCTGCTTACTGCCTTTATGGCTATAGCTGCCCACAGGTGTCTGCAGGCAGCCAATGTTTGTTACTAATGTTCTTTTCATTTTATTTCACGTATTTTTCTACTACTTCGTCTACCAGATCATCGCCGGCGATATAAGGGATCGTAATGTGTCCCTTGCCTGCGTAGTTTGCGTTGTACTCGATGGATGTTTCAACTGCATGTTCGTTTCTCGCCCAGTTTCTTCTGGCGACGCCGCCCATAACGTCCCACATCATTGCCGAGTGCAAAATCTTGTCGACTCTCTCGCTTCCGTCAAGCAGAAGCCCGAATCCGCCGTTGATGGCCTTGCCGATTCCTACGCCGCCGCCGTTGTGGAGTGCGCAAAGGCTCATGCCTCTTGCCGCGTTTCCTGCATAGCACTGTACTGCCATGTCAGCCATAACGTTGGAGCCGTCCTTGATGTTTGAAGTCTCTCTGAACGGTGAGTCTGTTCCGGAAACGTCGTGGTGGTCTCTGCCCATCATGACAGGACCGATCTTGCCTTCTCTGACCAGCTTGTTGAATGCGAGGCCGATGTCTCTTCTTCCCTCTGCATCCTGGTAGAGGATTCTCGCCTGTGTTCCGACGACCAGCTTATTCTTCTCAGCGTCTCTGATCCAGATCCAGTTGTCTCTGTCCTGACCGCGTCTGTTCGGATCGATAACGTCCATTGCCGCCTGGTCAGTTGCTCTCAAATCTTCCGGCTTGCCGGACAGGCATACCCATCTGAAAGGTCCATAGCCGTAGTCGAAGAGTACAGGTCCCATGATGTCTTCTACGTAGGACGGCCAGATGAATCCGTCTTTGTCATCTACGCCGTTCTTTGACAGTTCCTTGACGCCGGCGTCATACATGGCCTTCATGAAGGAGTTGCCGTAGTCGAAGAAGTAGGTTCCTCTCTCGGTCAGCGTCTTGATCGCTGCGTAATGTCTGTGCAAAGTCTTGTCGACTTCCTTGCAGAACTTGTCTCTGTCTTCGTGGAGCATTTCTGTTCTCTCCTCGAAGGTGTATCCGACCGGACAGTATCCGCCGTCATATACGTTGTGGCATGAAGTCTGGTCTGAAAGCAGGTCGATGTGGAAATCTCTTTCGACTGCCGCTTCCAGCAGATCTACGATGTTGCCGTGGTAAGCGATGGAAACGCTTTCCTTGGCAGCCAGCTTCTCTGTTGCTACCTTGAAGACTTCGTCGAGATCGTCGAGGACCATATCTACCCAGCCCTGATCGTGTCTCGTTTCGATTCTGGACTTGTCGACTTCCGCGAAGATACCGACAGCGTTTGCGATGTTTGCAGCCTTTGGCTGAGCGCCGCTCATGCCGCCAAGACCTGAGGATACGAAGGTGTGACCTGTCAGGTCGCCGTCTTCAGGAACGCCCAGTTCCTTACGTCCTGCGTTGAGGATCGTGTTGAATGTTCCGTGAACGATTCCCTGCGGTCCGATGTACATCCAGCCGCCTGCTGTCATCTGTCCGTAGTTAGCTACGCCCATTTCCTCTGCGACTTCCCAGTCTTCCAGGTTGTCGTACATGCCGATCATGATGGAGTTGGTGATGATGACTCTCGGTGCTTCCGGCTTTGACGGGAACAGTCCGAGCGGATGTCCGGATTCTACGACCAGCGTCTGCTCGTCTGTCATCTCTTCCAGATACTTCTTGATGAGTCTGTATTGGAGCCAGTTCTGGCAAACAGAACCTGTTTCGCCGTAAGTGACCAGTTCGTATGGATAAAGAGCAACCTCAAAGTCCAGGTTGTTGTCGATCATGACCTGGAACGCCTTGCCTGCCAGGCAGTTGCCTTTGTACTCGTCGATCGGCTTACCGTAGATTCTGCCTTCCGGTCTGTATCTGTAAGCGTAAACACGACCGAGAGTCGTGAGCTCTTCCATGAACTCCGGCGCCAGCTTTTCGTGAAGCTCTTCCGGTACGTATCTGAGGGCGTTCTTCAACGCGATCTTGGCCTGTGCCTTCGAAAGTCTGAAGCCTCTGTCCGGAGCTCTCCTGATGCCTTCCTGGAATTCAGGATAGTCAGGATATTCGTTGTCCAGTTTGATCGTCATCGCATTTGCGATTGCCTTGTTCTCTAACATATTCTTTCTCCTTTATTGAAAACGTCCGTTAGTTGTATGCGTGCCGCCTCTGCCGGCGGGCCATTTTATCTGAATCTGATCCTATCTGAGTCTGATGATCTTTTCGACCGCGTCGTTGATGGAGCAGTTCTTTACTACTTCGTCGAACTTGGCCAGTTCAGGCTGCATGATGATATCCTCTTCGATTGGATCCGAGAAGGTTCGGATGAAGTCATATGCCGCTCTCGTTGCAGGCGCCAGGTTGTCGATACCGTGTTCTCCCTGCTCCTGTCTGAGCCAGATTGCCTGAGCTGCTGCGGAAAGCTCGATGCCGATGACCTTCTGCGCATTGTCGAGTACCAGCGCTGCCGTTCTGGCTGAAGTCGTTCCCATGGATACGTGGTCTTCCTGGTTTGCGGAAGTCGGAATTGAGTCGACGCATGCAGGATGGTCGTAAACCTTGTTCTCTGAAACCATGGATGCTGCCGCATACTGCGCGATCATGTAACCGGAGTTCAGTCCGCCGTTCTTGACCAGGAATGCCGGAAGACCTTCGGAAAGCTGCGAGTTGACCAATCTCTCGATTCTTCTCTCAGAAACGTTGGCCAGTTCGGAGATCGCGATCTTCAGGAAATCAAAGGCCAGAGCCATTGGCTGTCCGTGGAAGTTTCCGCCGGAAATAACTTCGTCGCTGACGGCGAATACCAATGGGTTATCTGTAACTGCGTTGATCTCTCTTGAAACCTTTTCATATACATAACCGATGGCGTCTCTTGAAGCACCGTGGATCTGCGGCATACATCTCTGTGAGTACGGATCCTGGACCTTCGTAGCGTGGAGCCACTTGGCGTTGTCCGATCCGTCCAGCAGGTCTCTCATGTTGGCCGCTTCCGTCATCTGTCCTTCCTGTCCTCTGATCGCGTGGATCTTGATGTCGTAGGCTTTGCGGATGGCGTGGAGTGCCTCGCCGGTCATTGCTGCTGCGATGTCTGCTGTCTTCAGGAGCTGCATTGCATCCCACAGAACGTTTACGCCGACAGCGGTCATCATCTGTGTACCGTTGTTCAGCGCCAGACCTTCTTTGGCTGCCAGCTCTACCGGCTGCAGTCCCTCTGCCGCAAAAGCTTCCGGAGCGTCAACAACTTTGCCTTTGTATTCAACTTTGCCCATGCCGATCAGTCCCAGGGCGATGCATGAAAGCGGCGCCAGGTCTCCGGATGATCCGACCGAACCCTTTTCCGGAACGATTGGAACGATATCAGCATTCAGCATGTCGATCAATGCCTGCACTGTTGAGAGTCTGATTCCTGAATAACCGCTTGCCAGCGCGTTGCATCTGAGAAGCATCGCTGCTCTGACATAGTGCTTTGGATAAGGATCACCCATGGCGCAGGTGTGGCTCATGATCAGATTCTTCTGCAGCTGGGCCGTCTCCTCCTGAGAGATCTTGACACTGGCAAATCTGCCGAAGCCTGTTGTCAGTCCGTAAATGACTGCGTCCTGTTCGAGCTTGCCTTCAACGTAATCTCTCGCTCTCTTGATGTCGATCTTTGCGCCTTCTGTTAGCTCAACCTTTTCGCCGTATCTGCATACCTTGATGATGTCCTCTACGGTCAGGTTGTGTCCATCGATTCTAATAGTCATAACTTCGTCTCCTTTTATACTGATGTCTACTTTCTTACTTATTGTGTCAGTAGCATTGTTATCGTACCTATTATTATACTCATGGCGGGGGTTTTAGACTATACTTTTGGCAAAATTTGTCAGCAAGTTAAAGGGCTAATGCTTTAAATGGATAAAGGTTCAATTAAAAGGCCCGGTCCCCTTTGGGGCCGGGCCGGATGGCTGTATTTGCCGCTTTTTTCAGTTGCTCTTATTCGCTGGTGTAGTTGTCGAAGTAACCCTGGATGTGGATGATCGGCGTTCCCTTGTCTCCTGAGCCGCTGGTCAGGTCGCAAAGGGATCCGATAAGGTCGGTCAGCTGACGCGGCGTGGTTCCCTCGGATTCCATCTTGCCGACGAGACTTCCGTCCTTTTCCTTGATCCTCTCCTGGATCGCTTCCTTAAGTGCGTCACCGCTGAGGTCTGCGAAATCATTGTCCGCCAGGTACTTGAGCTTCAGCTCGTTCGGAGTTCCCTCAAGACCTGCAGTATATGCAACGCCTACCTGCGGATCTGCCAGTTCCCAGATCTTGCCGACAGGATCCTTGAAAGCGCCGTCGCCGTAAATCATGGCTTCGATATGCTTGCCCGTCTTCTCTTTGATCTGCTTCTGGATGTCATCGACAACATACTGGCAGTCGTCCGGGAACAGCTTGATCGAATCTTCGGTCGCCTTGTTGGAACCAAGAAGTCCAAACTTGGAATTGAACCCGCTGCCGTTGACTGATGCATTGAGGATGTCGTCCATACCGAGAACGACTTCTGCGCCCTTCTCTTTCAGGATTCTCTTGCTTCTTTCTCTTGTGTGGATATCACAGGTGATGACGTTCTTTGTGTAATTCAGGATCTCTTCCGGGTGGTTGGCGAAAATAACTTCAACCTCTGCGCCTTCTCCCGTGATGATGTCGCTGTAATACTGAACATAATCGACACCGGTGAACTGATGCTTGTTCTCACCGAAAAGTTCTCTGTACTTCTCAAGTGTAAGTACATCGCTGTACGGATTGATGCCCGCTTCGTCTACCTGGTCCATCGTGATCAGTGCGTTTCCGACCTCGTCGCTCGGATAGAGCAGCTGGAGGACGATCTTCTTCGCGCCTCTGGCCATGCCCTTGAGACAGATCGCAAATCTGTTTCTCGAAAGGATCGGCTGAATGACGCCAACTGTTTCTCCGCCGGTCTTGGCTCTTACGTCTTCGGCAATGGCGTCAACGCTGGCATAATTGCCCTGTGACCTTGCAACGACTGACTCCGTAACGCATACGATGTCGCGGTCGCGGATCTCAAAACCGTCTGTCGAAGCGGCGCGGAGCACGCTCTCAACGACGATGTCGGCGATGTTGTCGCCTTCGCGGATGATCGGTCCGCGAATTCCTCTGGATACTGTTCCTACATTTCTCTCCATTTTTTTCTCCTTATATGTTAACTATCAATATTTACAAATTTTTCCAATTACCCCTGTATGTTTCACGTGAAACTTTTGAGCAGTTCTATGAGTCTTTCGAGCTCTTCCTTGCTGTAGAACTCGATCTCTATCTTTCCCCTCTTACCGGTGCGCTTGATATTTACCTTCGTTCCGAGCGCGTTCTTCAGGTCTTCTTCCACTCTCTTTTCGTCTGCGCTCTTTCTCTTTTTCCTAGCCGGTTTCTTTTCCGGTTTCTTGGTCTCCTGCGCCAGCACTTCTATCTGTCTTACCGAAAGCCCTTCTTTCGCAGTCCTTTCAGCAAGTTCTATCTGCTTGTCTACGTCCTTGATAGCAGCCAGTGCTCTGGCGTGTCCCATGGAGATCTTGCCTTCTGCGGTCAGCTGCTGTACAAGTTCTGGCAGCTTCAGCAGCCTGAGACTGTTGGTGATATAAGGTCTGCTCTTGCCAACGCTCAGGGAAACCTGCTCCTGCGTCAGTCCGTAGGTGTCGATCATCTGCTTGATGCCCTAGGCCTCTTCTATAGGATTCAGATCCTCTCGCTGCATATTCTCAATGATTGCCAGCAGCATGTTTTCTTCGTCAGTGAGTTCCTTGACGATTGCAGGGATTTCCTTCAGCCCGATGATCCTGGCTGCTCTCCATCTTCTCTCGCCGGCAACGATTTCAAAACCTTTTCCTGCTTTTCGCAGAACGATCGGCTGAATCAGCCCATGTCTTTCTATGGAATCTGCCAGTTCCTGCAGCTTGTCTTCATCAAATTGCTTTCTCGGCTGGGATGCGTTCGGCTTGATATCGTTGATATCAACGTAAATGACTCCGCCTTGCGCCGGAGTCACCTTCTCTTCTGTCGTATCTTCTCTGCCTGTTGCTCCCGTTGTTTTCTTCTTTGTGCCTCCCCCTGACGGAATCGGCGTTACTTCTGCATCGCCAAACAAGGCTTCCAGGCCCTTTCCCAGGCCTCTGGTCTTCTTTTGTGCTGCCATTATCTTCCCTCCTCGGCTTCAAGGAATTCTTCTGCGAATTCCGTATACGCTTTGGCTCCTGTAGATCTAGGATCATAATGGATTACCGGCACGCCGTGGCTTGGCGCTTCAGCAAGTCTTACGTTCCTCGGGATAACTGTAGTGTAGACTTTTTCCTTAAAGTATTTCTTGGCTTCTTCTACGACCTGAATGGACAGGTTCGTTCTGCCGTCGAACATACTGAGGATGACGCCTTCTATTTCGAGTGACGGGTTCAGGTTCTTCTTTACGATGTCTATCGTGCTCATGAGCTGGCTTACTCCTTCCAGCGCGTAGAATTCGCACTGGATCGGAATCAGAACAGAATCAACCGCTGTCAATGCGTTTATCGTCAATATTCCAAGTGACGGCGGGCAGTCAACGAAGATGTAATCGTATTTCGGTTTCAGTATATCGATCGCCATCTTGAGACGCCTTTCACGCCCGGCTTTATTGATGAGCTCTACCTCTGCGCCAGCCAGCTGAACGCTTGCCGGCATGATGTCAAGATTCTCTATACCCGTTGGAATTACTGCCTCTTCGGGATGATGATTGTCCTCTATAAGAATCTCATGTGTAGTGATGTCAAGGCCTCGTTTCGAGATTCCCACACCGCTCGTGGTGTTGCCCTGCGGGTCGATGTCAAGGATCAGTATTTTCTTCCCCTTCATCGCCAGGCAGGCCGCGAGATTGATGTTGGTGGTGGTCTTTCCTACGCCGCCCTTCTGATTAAAAATTGCTATTGCTTTTCCCATGTTGATTCCTCCTTCCCCCTTTCAACAGATTTCATTATATACTAACGCTTTTTATTTCGCTACTGTTTTGTGCGTTTTTTTAATAATTAATCACACAAAAAACCGAGGATGTTTCACGTGAAACGTCCTCGGCTATGATTTCCATATATTTCCATTTTCTCATAGCGGTTTCTTAGCAGGTTTCCCTGCTTTCCTCGGATACGCTGCCGGTGTTTCGCCGGTCTTGCTGACGCATACGAGACTGTGCACAAAACTCGTGTCCTCGTCCTGCACCGTCAGGATGATGGTGTCCCCTCCGCCAACGGTCTTAATGGCCTTTGCAGCGGAAGCCACTTCCTCCTCGCAGTCGTCCCCTTTGTAAGCGATGAATTTGCCGCCGATCCTGACAAACGGCAGGCAGTATTCCGAAAGGGTGCGCATGTTTGCGACGGCTCTTGAAACGCATACGTCAAAATTTTCTCTGAAATCACCCATGCGCGCCAGATCTTCCGCGCGGCCGTGCACGGCAGTGACATTGTCTATGCCGAGCGTTTCGCAAAGCTCTGCAATGATCTTGACCCGTTTGTTCAGAGAGTCGACGAGAACGAACTCCTTGTCCTCAAATACGATGGCAAGGGGTACGCCCGGAAAGCCTGCACCCGTTCCAATATCAACGATTCGCGACGCTTTGGCGATTTCCGGAAGGCCTGCTGCGAGCAGGGAATCGGCGAAATGTTTCTGTATGAATTCATCTCTGTCCGTGATAGCTGTCAGGTTGATTTCCTCATTTCTGGTAAGGACCTCTTCCATGTAACGCTCCATCTTTTTCAGCGCTCCGTCGCCAATTTCTATGTTCTGTTTTGCGAGTAGTGTTCTGATTCTATCCATTTCTTCTCATCTTTTCCATCCAAATCAGCAGCACATTGATGTCGGCAGGGGAGACGCCTGAAATTCTCGAGGCCTGTCCAACCGAAAGCGGCCTGAACTGGTTAAGCTTTTGCCTGGCTTCGATGCGCAGACCGTCTATGTTCTCATAATCTAAGTCGGGATCGAGTTTCTTGTTTTCCAGTCGCTTGAACTTCTCGACCTGATGACGCTGCTTTTCGATGTATCCTTCGTATTTGATCTGCACTTCCATCATGGTTTTCTGGTGACGTGACATTTCCGGACGGGCGTCGTCGATCTCGGCCGCGTCATCATATGTGATCTCCGGTCTCCGCAAAAGTTCAATGAGCGGTGCCGCTGCCTTGAGCGGAGCGCTTCCATGTGCCTCGAGGAAAGGATTTGCAAGGGTAGGGGAGACTACCTTCCTGCGGAGTCTTTCGGTCTCCGCCTCGACGACCTTCTTCTTTTCGAGCAGTCTGTCATATCGTTGCTGTGTAACGAGTCCGGCTTCGTAGCCTTTCTCGGTCAGCCTCAGATCTGCGTTGTCCTGCCTGAGCATCAGCCGGTATTCTGCACGGCTCGTCATGATTCTGTACGGTTCGTTGGTTCCCTTGGTGACAAGGTCGTCAATGAGAACGCCAATGTAGGCTTCGCTTCTATCCAGAACGAACGGCTCACGGCCATCCAGTTTAAAGACTGCATTGATGCCGGCCATCAGGCCCTGTGCCGCAGCCTCTTCATAGCCGGAGCTTCCGTTGAACTGCCCGGCGCAGAAAAGATTCTCGATCGTCCTGTTTTCAAGGCTCATCTTGAGATCGAGCGGGTCGATGCAGTCGTATTCGATCGCATACGCAGGCCTTACGATTTTGAGATTTTCAAGGCCTTCGATGGTTTTGTAAAACTGCTCCTGCACGTCCTCCGGCAGACTCGATGACATTCCCTGGATGTACATTTCTTCCGTATCGAGACCCTCCGGCTCTATAAAGAGCTGGTGCCTCTTGCGGTCTGCGAATCTATTGACTTTATCTTCAATAGAAGGGCAGTACCTCGGACCCACGCCTTCGATCTGACCGCCGAAAAGGGCAGAGCGATGGAAGTTTGCCCTGATGACTTCGTGGGTTTTTTCATTTGTATATGTGAGCCAGCATCTGATCTGGTCCTTTGTCAAATCATCGTTCATGAAAGAGAAGGGGACGATCTCCTCGTCGCCGTCCTGCGGGATCATCTTGTCGTAATCCAGACTGCTGGCCAAAGCCCTCGCTGGTGTTCCCGTCTTGAACCTTCTCATCGGCAGACCGTATTCTCTGAGCTTTTGCGCCAGCTCGCAGGAAGGTGCCAGCCCGTTCGGCCCGCTGTCGAACACGCTCTCGCCGATAAATATTTTCCCCGCGAGGAAAGTGCCGGTCGCCAGGATCACGGCCTCCGCTCTGTAAACAGAACCTGTTTTCATAACGACGCCCCGTGCCTTGCCGTCTTCGATCAGAATGTCGATGACCTCTCCCTGTTTCAGATCGAGGTTCGGTTCTTCCTCTAGGACCTTTTTCATCTCGATGTGATAGCGGTTCTTGTCCGCCTGCGCGCGCAGGGAATGAACGGCAGGGCCCTTTGCCGTGTTGAGCATGCGGCTCTGAATAAACGTCTTGTCTATATTGGTTCCCATCTCCCCGCCGAGGGCGTCGATCTCTCTGACGAGGTGTCCCTTGCCGGTTCCTCCGATGGAAGGATTGCACGGCATCATGGCGACGGCTTCGAGATTGATGGACAGCATGAGGGTGCGTTTGCCCATTCTGGACGCAGCAAGACCAGCCTCGCATCCAGCGTGACCGGCTCCAACAACGATTATGTCATATGTGTCCATCAAAAACTTTTCCATATATTCTCCTATTTCCCGAGGCAGAATCTCGAGAAAACTTCATCCAAAATTTCATCCGTAACGGTCTCTCCGGTGATCTCTCCCAAAAAGTCGTATGCGCTCCTGACATCGATCTCGATGATGTCCAGCGGTTCTTTTCTTTTCGCCAGTGCAAGCGCGTCATTGATTGCCTGTTTGCTCTTGCGCAAAAGCTCCTCGTGGCGGACATTTGTGACCATGATGCTGGCCTGCTGGACGATCTGTCCGTCATAGACCAGCTCCTCGATCTTGTCTTCAATCTCATCCACACCTTCGCCGGTGAGCAGGGATGTGGATATTATATCGCTATTAGGCGATATGTCCTTGATGTCCGTTGGAATTACAACGGTTCCCACGTCTTTCTTGTTGAGCAAAATCAGGGCTTTTCTGTCTCCGATGTACTCCAGGATCGACCGGTCCTCCTCCGAAAGGGGACTGCTTCCATCGATGATATCGATGATAAAATCGGCGTTATTGAAGGCTTCCTTTGCCTTCTCGATTCCAATCTGTTCGATGACATCGCCGGTCTGCCGGATACCCGCCGTATCTGTCAGAAAGACGGGGATTCCTCTGACCGTAAGGGCCTCCTCGATGGTGTCTCTGGTGGTTCCCGGGATCTCTGTGACGATGGCTCTCGACTCCTTCAGAAGGCAGTTCATCAGAGACGATTTGCCTACGTTCGGCCTGCCGATAATAGCAATCTTCAGACCTTCTCTGATCATGCGCCCGGTGCCCGTCGTTGACAGGAGTTTCTCTATATCATCGCCTATTGACGATAGACTTGCTTTGAGTCCTTCATAGGTCATCTCTTCGATGTCCTCGTCGGGATAATCGATGTTGACCGTAATGTTCACAAGCAGGTCCAGAAGGTCGACTCTGATCTCATTGATCCTGCCGGAAAGGGACCCCTCCAATTGGGAAATCGCCACATCAAAGGTCCTGTCGGTCTTTGCCTTGACGACATCCATGACGGCTTCCGCCTGAGACAGATCGATGCGGCCGTTTAAGAACGCCCGCTTGGTAAACTCGCCGGGCTCGGCAAGACGTGCGCCGTTTCTGAGGACCAGCGACAGGGTTTTGCGCAATGAAACGACACTGCCGTGACATTGCAGTTCTACAACGTCTTCGCCAGTGTAGGATGCCGGCGCTTTCATGTATATGGCCAGCGCCTCGTCTATGGTGTTTCCCGTTTCTCTGTCGATAACCTTGCCGTAGGTGACCCGGCGCACCTGGATGTCTGCACTGCCGGTCTGCTGGAACACTTTGCTGAGAATCGCAAAGGCTTCCGGCCCGCTGATCCTGACGATCCCGATCCCGCCTTCTCCGTAGGCTGTGGCAATCGCTGCAATTGTTTCTTCCATAATTATTTCGTTCATGGTAGATGTCCTTGCTTCAAATAAAGAGGTCCGCATAGAGCGGACCTTGGTTTTACTTCTTAAGTTCGATGATAACTCTTCTGTAAGGTTCTTCGCCCTCACTTCTTGTTACGATGTCCGGGTTCTTCTGCAGCGTTGCATGAATCACCTTTCTTTCATACGGATTCATCGGCTCGAGTCTGACCTGCTTCTTGGTTCTGGTAACTTTGGAAGCCAGTCTGTTTGCGAGCTGTTCCAGGGTTCTCTGTCTCTTCGCCCTGTAATTCTCCGCATCTACGACAACCTTGACATACGTGTCCTTGTCCTTGTTCACAACGAGACTGGTCAGATACTGGATCGCATCCAACGTCTGTCCGCGTTTGCCGATGACCGTTCTCGAATCCGGTCCGGACATTTCCAGGTAGACCAGGTTTTCTCCGGTCTTCGCGCTGAACTTAAGGTCAAGACCCATCTTTTCTGTTATTTCCTTAAGGAATGTCAGCGCTTCGTGGTCTTCTGTCGTCTGCAGGCTCTCGATATCTACGTCATCAAGAGCGATGTTTATCGTCTTTGCTTTGCTTTTCTTGTTTCTGTTCTCCGTTGACTTCTTGTTGTGAGGTTTCTTCTCCTGCTTTTTCTCCGGTGTCGCTGCCTTGGCAGCAGGTTTTTCTGCTGCCGGCTTTGCAGCGGCAGGCTTCTCTTCGATTACAGGTTCCTTTTTTATCTTTTCAACTCTTACTTTTGCGAGTTTCTTGCCTACGCCGAAAAATCCTCTTGACGGCTGTTCTAATACCGTCACTTCAACTTCGTCTCTGGAGAGTTTGAGTTCGTCAAGGGCCAGACTTACTGCATCTTCAATGTCAGAGCCCCATTTTTCCGAATATTCCATTTAACTTTCCTCCGTGATTGAGACTATAGTCCTCTCTGCTTTTTCTCGAGCTTTTCTCTGATTCTCTTTTCCTGCTGCTCTCTCTTGATTTTCTTTCTCAGTGACTGCATGTGGATGTTAAAGAAGATCTGGATGATCTGGCTAACAGCCCAGTAAAGTGCAAGTCCTGATGGGAATGATCTGGCCATCCAAAGAATCATGATCGGGAAGATGTACTGCATCATCTTCATCATTGCTTCGGACTGTCCTGCAGCTCCTCCGGTCATGCCTGTGCTGGCAAGCGCTCTGTTCATCGTGAATGCAAAGAACGTTGCTACGCCTGCGATGATAGGCAAGATCCATGGGTCCGGCTGGCTCAGGTCTTTGATCCAGAGAAATGGTTCATGGAATGCAAAGATCATGGAGTCCTCTGTGACGTATCTGAGAGGATTCCTGAGCAGAGCGAAAAGGCCCATGATGATAGGCATCTGAATGAGCATAGGAAGGCAGCCGCCCATAGGATTGAATTTCTCTTCCTTGTACAGCTCCTGCATCTTTATATTCATCAGTTCCTGGTCATTCGCGTATTTGTTCTGTATCGCTTTGATCTTTGGCTGGATCTCGGACATCATTGCAGTGGATTTTGTCTGCTTGATATAGAGCGGGTAGAGACACAGCTTTACGAATACAGTAAATATGATGATCGCTATTCCGTAGTTACCGATGAAGTTATAAAGCAGATTGAGCAAAAGCCCCATTGGTTTTGCTATTACGCCCAGTACTGTATACATTTAATAACTTCCTCCTATTTTAAAGGATCGTATCCACCTTCGTGGAATGGGTGACATTTTAACAAACGTCTGATTCCCAGATAGCTTCCTTTAAAAAAACCATACTTTTCAAGTGCTTGAATAAAATATGTTGAACAAGTAGGGTAAAATCTGCACTTTGGTGGAAAAAGAGGGGAGATAAATTTCTGATAGAATCTAATTATCAGAATCATGATTTGTTTCATTTCAATACACCTGCTTTTTTCAATGCGCCGCTTACAGATCTGCTGACCTCCTGGCATTTCCTGCCGTTTATACTGTTACGCGCGATGAATATAATGTCGTAACCGCTGCTGAGCTGGGTGCATATATGCCTGTAACTTTCCCGCATCAGCCTCTTGGCCCGGTTTCTCTGTACGCTGTTACCTACTTTCTTACTTGCTAAAAATGATATTCTGTTGTATGAAAGACCGTTCTTTCTATAAAAGAGGACAATATATCTGTCCGGGACAGATTTTCCTTTTCTATATATAGCAGAAAAATCTTCTTTTCTTCTCAGTATTTCCTTTTTTAGCATTTTCTTCGTTTTGCGGTAGTGAGATCGATCGTCTCATAGCAAAAAGACCACATCTTGCGGTCTCTATGCTGATAAAACTTTTCTTCCTCTTTGTCTTCTTCTCTTTAAAACATTTCTACCGTTCTTTGTTTTCATTCTTTTTCTGAAGCCGTGTTCCTTTTTTCTCTGCCTTTTCTTAGGCTGAAATGTCATTTTCATTAAAGTTTTCCTCCTTGTTTATTTGCATAATTCTAAATTTCAAAATATGCACATATGCCCTGATATTATACCTCTCCAAAAAAAGCATGTCAATTTATATGGTTTCAGTTTTTTCTTCTCCTGGAGGCATATATCCCTTAATTTCCTTAATTTTCCTTTAAAATCACTATATATTGTTGTTGCTGTGAAATCTTTGCACAACTTTGTCCACAGATAGTGGATAACTCTCCCGATCGGCGAAACTTCAACAAGTATTATTTCACCGTCCTCTGTGGATAACTTTTTTTGAAATATTTTTCTGTTTTGATATTGCCTGTGGATAACTTTATTTGTTATGATATGTTTATCTTTTCTGAAAGGCATATTTGATGGGTAAAAAAGTAGAAAAAGCAAAGTGGAGAGATCTGCTGAGTGAAATTGAAAAGAACGTGACTGCTGTCAGTTACAGGACATGGTTTTTGCCGCTTACTCCTATAGAAATAGATGAGAAGGGCAAGACCATTTCTTTTGCTTGCAGCGATAGTTTCAAAATAGATGTATTAAAGAAACGTTATATTCCTATTTTCGAAAATTGTGTAGAAAAAGTCTTTGAAAAACCTCTGAAGGTATTGCTATTACTTAAATCTGACGAGGAAATAGAAAGAGCGCTTTCAAAGGATCCTGTTAAGTCTGTTTCCATTACCGAAGAAGAACAGAATGATTTCAAGGAAGAATTCTATTTAAATCCAAGGCAGAACTTTGAGAATTTCGTTGTCGGATCAAACAACGATTATGCCCATGCAGTTTCCCTGGCTGTAGCGGAAAGTCCTGCTAAAGTTTATAATCCTCTTTTCATATACGGCGGATCCGGTCTTGGAAAGACTCATCTTATGCATGCGATCGGTCATTATATATTGAAGCATTATCCGGACATGAAGGTTCTTTATGTTTCTTCTGAAATGTTCACCAGTGAGCTTTTGCAGGCAATCAGAGATACTTCATCTCCTGTTAAAATCAATGACTTCAAGAAAAAATACAGAAGTGTGGATGTATTGTTGATAGACGATATTCAATTTCTGGAAGGCAAAGACCGAACACAGATTGAATTTTTCCATACTTTTAATACTCTTTATGAATTAAATAAACAGATTGTTATTTCAAGTGACAGGCCGCCTAATAAACTGACGGATCTTGATGATAGACTTAGATCAAGATTCCAGTGGAACATGGTCGTAGATGTAAAAACTCCTGATTTTGAAACAAGAGTAGCTATTCTTAGAAATAAAGCAGAAGCGGAAAATGTCGTCCTGGATGAAGATTTTCTGGAAGTAATTGACCTTATTGCTGAAAAAATCAAGTTCAATATAAGAGATTTAGAGAGCGCTCTTACCAGAGTTATCGGTTTATCTAATTTTCTGAATCAGAAAGTAAATGTTAAATTTGCAAAGGAAAACCTTCAGGATATTTTCCCTGTAAAAGATGTAGATATTACTTGTGAAACAGTAAAGAAAGCTGTTTGTAAGAAATATAATATCAAACTGAGTGATATGGAATCCAAGAAGAGAACTAGGGAATTCTCTTATCCTAGACAGATTGCAATGTACCTTTGCAGAGAATTTACAGATCTTTCTCTTCCTAAGATAGGTGAATCCTTTGGCGGCAGAGATCATACTACTGTTCTTCATGCATGTGATAAAATAAATAATGAAATGAAGACAAATCAAAATCTTGCCGAAGAAATAAGAGAATTGAAACAGCAGATACAATAGTTTATCAACACCGGCTGTTGATATAAAAAACAAGTTATCAACAGTTTTTAAACAACAAAAAAATTAGTGTTTTCAATATATTGAGGGCTTATTAACAGAATTCACATATACTACTACTATTACTACTAAATAAATATATAAAATAATAAGGAGATTTATTATGAAATTCAGATGTTCCCAGCAGGAATTAACAAAGGCCTTGAACACAGTTTCAAAAGCTGTATCCAACAGAACTACATTACCGGTCTTAAAAGGTATTTTAATAAATGCCTCTTCTGATGATACGATTCTCATTACTGCTTCAGATCTTGAAATAAGTATTAAGAAAGAAATGAAAGCATCTGTAGAAGAAGAAGGATCGGTAGTAGTAATATCAAAATTATTCTGTGATATTATAAGAAAACTTCCTGATGAAGAAATAGAAATAGAAACTGATGATAATAAATCTCTTGCAATCAAAACCAATTCATCAGAGTTTGAGGTTATTTGTCTTCCTGTAGAAGATTTTCCAAAGATTGGAGAAAGAGAAGAAGAAAGCCAGGAACTCGTCTTTGATAAGGAAATATTCAAAGAAATGGTAAGAAAGACTTCGTTTGCAGCAAGTATAGATGAATCAAAAGGAGTTCTTACAGGAATATATACTGAAATAAATGAAGACTTTATCAACATGGTTGCGCTGGATGGTTTCAGACTTGCGCTTGTAACGGAAAAAATGAAGAGCGCAGTTCCAAGCAGTTTTATTATTTCATCAAAGGGAATGAATGAAATCAGTAAAATAGCTGCAGAAGAAGAAAATGAAGAAGATATTAAATTATATCTTGGATCAAAGAAGGCAGTATTTGTAATAGGCAAGACAGAAGTTATTCTCAGAATTATGGAAGGAGAATATATCAAATACAGAGATATTATTCCTTCAGATAATCTTACAAAAGCAATCGTTGGAAAAGATGTTTTTATAGATAGTATTGAAAGAGCATCTCTTCTGGCAAAGGAAGGAAAGAATAATCTCATCAAGATGACGATTGAAGATGATCTTATTACAATCACTTCAAGATCAGAAGAAGGTAATGTAAAAGAAGAAATTGCAGTTGAAAAAGAAGGTAATGATATTATTATCGGATTCAATTCAAAATTTATCATCGATGTCATGAAGGCCATTGATGATGAAAAAGTAGCGCTTACTTTTAAGACCGGAATATCTCCATGTGTTGTAAAACCTGTTGAGGGAAATCAGTATGAATATCTGATTCTTCCGGTCAGAATTCCGACAATGTAAATGAAATCATGTACATAAAGGAAATAGAATTATACAACTTCAGAAACTATTCAACAGAAAAAATATCCTTTGATAAAAAAGTCAATATTTTCCTGGGCAACAACGCCCAGGGAAAGACTAATTTGTTAGAGGGTATTTATTTAAATGCCTTCGGAAAGTCTTTCAAGAATATAAAAGATAAAGAACTGATCCATTTTGATCAGGATTACTGCAAAATCAAAACGATCATCAGTAAATCTGAAG
Source organism: Bacillota bacterium (assembly GCA_017438285.1). Lineage (GTDB taxonomy): Bacteria > Bacillota > Clostridia > Peptostreptococcales > Anaerovoracaceae > Lentihominibacter. Next base: position 73,250 of record JAFRVY010000026.1, on the reverse strand, counting down.
AAGATGAAAAAGTTGAAATATTGATCAATAAAGAAGGAAGAAAAGAAATTAAGAGAGAGGGAGTAAAAATAAGAAGATACTCCGAACTTTTAGAAGAATACTTCATTATTATATTTTCTCCTGAAGACTTAAAAATAGTAAAAGAAGAACCGGAAAAGAGAAGAAAGTTTATCAACAGAGAACTTTGTCAGATCAGAAAAGGTTATCTTGCAGACTTAAATAATTACAATAGAGTCTTAAAACAGAGGAATACTTACCTGAAAGAATACCTGATAGATAATAATGTTCTGGATATATGGGATAGGGAGCTTGCGGACTACGGCAGCAGGATCATAAAAAAGAGAAAAGAATTCATTGAAATGCTCAGTCCGATCTGCAGTGACATTAATGAAAGAATCACCGGAGGAAAAGAGTCCCTTGAAATAAAATACGAAGCAAATGTTTATTTTGAGGATAATCCTGAAGAAGAATTTTATAAACTCCTGGTCAGTAAGAGAGAGGAAGATAAAAAATTCAGGACCACCGGCAGGGGACCTCATAAAGATGATATAAAGATTTCATCCAACGGAATAGACCTGCGAAAATTTGGATCCCAGGGACAGCAGAGAACAACAGCCCTTTCACTGAAGCTTTCAGAAAAAGAAATCATCGAAAGGGAAACGGGAGAAAAACCGGTGCTGCTTTTGGATGATGTACTTTCCGAGCTGGATAATGAAAGACAGGCATATCTGATCAACAATCTCGGAGATAATCAACTCTTCGTTACAACCACGGATATAATAGAAGAAGTTGCCTCGAAATTGCCAGCAGGAAAAATTTTCAAAATCAACAATGGTCACGTAGAGTAAAAAATATAAATATAACGCATAAAAAACATGATTAGAGCGGATTTAAACGTTCTAATCATGTTTTTTATTAAAATAACACAAAATATTGTAAAACGGGCGATTTTATGCTACAATATAGTGTGTTTGTGACCAGTTTTTTAAAAGGAGAATAATGAATGGCAAAAAACGATAAATTGCAGCAATATGATGCCGAACAAATACAGGTATTGGAAGGGTTAGAGGCTGTCAGAAAGCGACCTGGCATGTACATCGGAAGTACAGGTTCGCCGGGACTCCATCATCTCGTCTACGAAATCGTTGACAACAGTGTGGATGAGGCGCTGGCAGGCTTTTGTTCAGAGATTAAAGTGTGTATCAATAAAGACAATTCGATCACTGTCGAAGATGACGGCAGAGGAATGCCGGTCGACATGCACCCGAAGATGAAACTTCCCGCAGTGGAAGTCATCCACACCGTACTGCATGCAGGCGGTAAATTCGGCGGCGGCGGATACAAGGTATCCGGCGGCCTCCACGGCGTAGGCGCATCAGTAGTAAACGCGCTGTCCACACGCATGGAAGTCGAAGTCAGACGTAACGGCAAAATCTATACGCAGGCTTACGAACGCGGTAAGACTGTGACCCCGCTCGAAGAAAAAGGAAACACCAGGAAAACAGGATCCAAGACCACCTTCTGGTCGGACCCTGCAATTTTTGATGACATCGTTTACGACTACGACACACTTTCGAGAAGGTTCCGCGAGATGGCCTTCCTGAACAAAGGCGTAAAGATCAGCATCAAAGACGACAGATACAAGAATGAAGACGTCTTCTATTATGAAGGCGGAATCAAGCAGTACGTAGAATACATCAACCAGTCAAAGAACCCGATCCACAAGGATATCATCTACTTCGAAGTGGCAGAGAACAGCAGAGAAGTGGAAATCGCCGTTCAGTACACAGACAGCTATAGAGAAAATGTCGCTTCTTATGCCAACAACATCAAGACGACGGAAGGCGGCTTCCATCTGCAGGGTTTCAGGGCTGCGCTTACGAGAACGATCAACACATATGCCAGAAAAAACAACATCCTCAAGGAAAAGGATGCACCGCTGGAAGGCGATGATGTAAGAGAGGGCATCACAGCGATCGTTTCCGTCAAACTCACAGAGCCTCAGTTCGAAGGTCAGACAAAGGCCAAACTGGGCAACTCTGACATGAGAGGGTTCGTCGAAACGGCAACGGCAGATTACCTGTCAGCGTTTCTCGAGGAGAATCCGAAACAGGCGAAGATCATCGTCGAAAAGTGCCTGAGCGCAGCAAGGGCAAGGCTCGCCGCACAGAAGGCGAAGAAATCAGTAAGAAAATCCTTCCTCGAAGGAAACTCTATGCCGGGTAAACTTGCGGACTGCTCCGAGAAGAATCCTGAGATATCAGAGATCTTCCTCGTAGAGGGTGACTCCGCGGGCGGCAGCGCCAAGGACGGAAGAGACAGAAAGCGCCAGGCGATCCTGCCGCTCAGAGGTAAGATACTCAACGTAGAAAAAGCGAGAATCGACAAAGTCCTCAGTTCCGAAGAAATCAAGAACATGATCACAGCCTTCGGCTGCGGCATCGGCGAGGAATTCGATATTTCGAAACTGCGCTATCACAAGATCATCATCATGACAGATGCTGACGTCGACGGTGCCCACATCAGGACTTTGCTCCTCACTTTCTTCTATAGATATATGACGCCGCTCATTGAGAACGGATATGTATATGCGGCCCAGCCGCCGCTGTTCAGAGTGAAGAAGGGCAAAGATATCTACTACACCTACACGGACAGGGAGCAGGAAGAACTCCTGGCATCGCTCAAAGGCAGCAAGTATGAGATCCAGAGATACAAAGGCCTGGGTGAAATGGATGCAGGTCAGCTTTGGGATACCACAATGGATTACGCAAAGAGAACTCTGGTTCAGATAACACTGGAAGACGCAAACGCAGCGGACGAGATATTCACGACCCTCATGGGCGACAAGGTTCCGCCGCGAAAGAAATTCATTGAAGACCATGCAGTTTATGCGACGCTCGACATTTAGGAAAGGAGGACATCTTAAGTGACAAAGAACAACTTACTGGAAGACCAGAGAATGATACAGCATGAGATCCACGATGAGATGAAGAACTCCTACATCGACTACGCAATGAGCGTCATCGTGGGCAGAGCCCTTCCGGATGTCAGGGACGGACTCAAGCCGGTACACAGAAGAATTCTTTTTGGAATGAACGGTCTCGGCATTACGCCGGACAAACCCCATAGAAAATCAGCCCGTATCGTCGGTGATGTCATGGGTAAATATCACCCGCACGGTGACAGCTCCATCTATGAAGCGATGGTGAAACTGGCGCAGCCTTTTGCGACCAGGTATCCGCTCATAGACGGACACGGAAACTTCGGATCCATTGACGGAGACGGCGCTGCAGCAATGCGTTATACGGAAGCGCGTATGACTCCGTTCGCACTGCAGATGATCCGCGACATCGACAAGAACACGGTAGACATGATTCCGAACTTCGACGAGGAGGAAATGGAACCGGTCGTACTGCCGTCCAGAGTACCGAACCTTCTGATCAACGGAAGCAACGGTATTGCTGTCGGTATGGCCACATCGATTCCGCCGCACAATCTCGGCGAAACGATCGACGCATGTGTCAAGATGATCGAAAGCGGCATCAACGATGAGGACTGCACCGTTGAGGATCTGATCAAGATCGTCAAGGGACCGGACTTCCCGACAGGCGCGCAGATCCTCGGCAAGAAAGGCTTCCAGGATGCGTATAGGACGGGACAGGGAAAGTGCGTCATCAGATCCGTCTGCGAAATCGAAGACACCAGCAGGGGCAAGTCCCAGATCGTAGTCACAGAGATCCCTTACCAGGTAAACAAGGCCAGAATGCTTGAAAAAATCGGCGAAATGGTCAGGGACAAGAAGCTGGATGGTATATCGGCGATACGCGATGAATCCAACAGGGACGGCATCCGCATCGTCATCGAGCTGAAGGCGACTGTCAATCCGAGAGTCATGCTCAACAAGCTCTACAAACACACCTCCCTGCAGGAAAACTACAGCATGATCATGCTGGCCATCGTTGATGGCAGACCGAAGATCCTCAATCTCAGGGACATCATCGAAGAATATCTGAAGCATCAGAAGGAAGTCGTCACGAGAAGGACGAAGTACGATCTGGAAAAGGCGGAAGCCAGAGCCCACATCGTTGAAGGTCTGCGTATCGCTCTCGACAACATCGACGAGGTCATCAAGACCATCCGTGAAAGCTACAACGACGCCAAAGAAAAACTGATGAAGCGCTTCGGTCTTACCGCGATCCAGGCACAGGCCATTCTCGACATGAGACTGGCAAGACTGCAGGGGCTGGAACGCGAGAAACTGGAAGCGGAATACGAAGAACTTTGCAAGAAGATCGCATACTATAAGAGCCTGCTGGCCGACGAAAAGCTTTTGATGGGCGTCATCAGAGACGAGATGCTCGAGATCAAGAAGAAGTGGGCCGACAAGCGACGAACCAAGATCATCGCTGCGGAAGACGAGATGGACGAAGAAGACCTGATCGAAGAGAAGCAGGTAGCGATCACGCTGACCCACCGCGGATACCTCAAGAGGATTCCGGCGGATACATACAAGACGCAGAAGAGGGGAGGCAAGGGAGTCACCGGTCTGACGACCAGAGAAAACGACTTCGTAAGAGCCCTCATCCTCACATCGACTCACGATGAGCTCATGTTCTTCACCAACAAGGGCAAGGTTCACAAGATCAAGGCATACGAAATTCCGGAGGCAACGAGAACGGCCAAGGGGACCAATGCCGCGAACTTCCTGAACATGACAAACATGGAGAACATCACGACGATCATTCCGTTCAGAAATTTCAGAGATGACAAGTATCTCATCGCAGTAACCAAGAGAGGAACGATCAAGAAGACGGCAATCTCCCAGTTCGATACCAACAGGAAGACCGGCCTCATCGCCATCACCCTGAAGGACGGAGACGAGCTGGTCGGCATCAAGCAGACATCCGGTACGGATAACGTCATCATCATCACGAAGAACGGCAAGTGCATCTGCTTCTCCGAGAAAGACGTTCGTCCGATGGGCAGAGTCGCCGGCGGCGTTAGAGCGATCAACCTCGAGAAGGATGACGAAGTCGTCGCGATGGAACTGGTACAGCCGGGCGAAGAGCTCTTCGTCGTGACGAGCAAAGGCTACGGCAAGAGAACGCCGGTCGAGGAGTACAAAGTCCAGGCCAGAGGCGGCAAAGGCCTGCTGACTTACGACAAGAGCAAGTTCAAGAAGACCGGACAGCTGATCGGAGCCTGCGTCGTAGATGACGAAGACGAGATCATCCTGATCAACTCCGGCGGCACGGTCATCAGAATCGAAGCCAAGGGAGTATCGAAGCTCGGCAGAGCGACCCAGGGTGTCAAGATCATGAGAACCGGCGAGGACATCGAGATCATCTCCATGGCCAAGGTCATCCGTGAAGAAGAACACGAAAAGGACGCCATGCTGGCGCAAAAGCAGAGACAAAAGCGCAAGGCTGAACTCGCCAAAGAAAAAGCAGCCGCCGAAAAGGCAAAAGCAAAGGCGGAAGCAAAAGCCGCAGAAGAAGCAGAACAGATCAAACTCGATATCTAACAGGAGAACAACAATAATGAAACGTGTATTTTCAGGAGTACAGCCGACAGGCAATATACATCTTGGCAATTACCTCGGCGCACTGAAGCAGTTCGTTGAGCTGCAGAATGACCACGAGTGCATCTACTGCATCGTCGACGAACACGCGATAACAGTGCCGCAGGATCCAAAGGAACTGAGGCGGCACATTCTCGACGTTGCTGCACTCTACCTTGCAATCGGCATCGACCCAAAAAAGTCGATCATATTCGTACAGTCTCAGGTCAGCGGACATGCGGAACTGGGATGGGTTCTCTGCTGCAATTCCTACACAGGAGAGCTCAGCAGAATGACGCAGTTCAAGGCCAAGAGCGGCGGCAAGGAATCCGTAGGAACGGGCCTCCTGACATATCCCGTGCTCATGGCGGCAGATATCCTGCTCTACGATACGGACATCGTTCCGGTCGGCAATGACCAGAAACAGCACATCGAGCTGACTCGCGACATCGCCATAAGGATCAACAATAAGTACGGCGAGACTTTTGTCGTTCCCGACGGCAGGTTCATGAAGGCCGGCGCCAGAATCATGGCGCTCGACGATCCGGAGCAGAAGATGAGCAAGAGTGCTGAGAACATCCACTCGAGAATCTCCCTCCTCGACGAAGACAGCAAGATCAAGAAGTCCATCATGAGAGCCACCACCGACTCCGACGGAGAAATCCGATTCGATCCGGTGAACAAACCGGGCGTCAGCAATCTGCTGAACATCTACAGCGCTCTGAGCGGCAAGACCGTCGACGAGATCATTGCAGGTCAGAACTGGCGAGGGTACGGAGATCTGAAGAAGGAACTGGTTGCCGTAACGCAGGAAGCTCTCACGCCGATCAAGCAGAACTACAACGAGATCAGAGAATCAGAAGAGCTGATCAGAATCCTCAAGGACGGCGCTGAGAGGGCAAACGCCATTGCGGAACCGGTCATGAAGAGAGTCAGAGACAAGTTCGGTCTCGGCCTCAAGTAATCTGCAAAGACACATACAGCAAAGGCGGTCCAGATGACAGGGACCGCTTTTTTATTGTTGACAAGATAGGTTTACTGTAGTAAACTTGTCACAAGGTTTATCGCGATAGACCAAAACAGGAGGAACCATGACAAAAAATAGATTGGGGACAATGGAATACCGTTTTCTGTCACTGATATGGGATAACGAACCGATCAGTTCGATGCAGCTCGTGAAAAAATGCAGTGAGGCATTTGACTGGAAAAAGTCCACGACCTTCACAATGCTCAGAAAGATGAAAGAGAAGGGCTTTATAGATAACGACAATTCCATTGTCGTTTCACGCGTCGACAGAAAAGACGTTGAAAAAGCAGAAAGTGAAATCTTTATGGATCAGACATTTTCCGGTTCTCTGCCGCATTTTTTGACGACTTTTCTTAATGGTAAGACGATATCAGAAACCGAAGCCGAAGAGATCAAGCGATTGATCGACAGTTTTAAGGAAAGATAGCCATGACAGATATATTCCTTCAGATAATACAAATGAGTATATCGGCCGGCTATGTCATATTGGCCGTGTTGCTGTGCAGACTCGTGCTTATCGGGGCGCCGAAAAAGTTTTCCTACGCCTTGTGGAGCGTTGTCGCTTTTAGGTTGCTTTGTCCTTTTTCCTTTGGATCGGTGCTCAGCGTGTTCAACCTGCATTTCGGAAGCAGTGAAAATGCGATCGTTGACTTTTCGGGAGTGCCGGCAGGGCAAAGCGAAGCAGAAGGATCCTCGGTAAATACGGGCATACCGGTGCTGTCTGCAGCGCAGGAAGCGGCGCCGGCACATTCTGCCGTTACGGCCATAGACATCCTTGCATGGATTTGGCTGATCGGGATCGCTGCGCTTTTGGCGTATGGAATCATTTCCTATGTAAGGCTGAAGCACAAGATGCAGATATCTATGACATTGAAAGATAATATCAGACAGGCAGATATCCGCTCACCATTCATACTGGGATTTCTGAAACCGACGATCTATCTGCCTTTTGGTCTCGATCCGGAAGTGGAGGATATTGCGATAGCCCATGAAAGCTGCCATATTCGACGAAAAGATCCGATTATCAAATTGCTTTCGTTTGCCCTTTTGATTTTGCATTGGTTCAATCCTTTGTGCTGGCTCGCATTTTACGAAATGGAAAAAGATATGGAAATGAGCTGTGACGAATATGTGTTGTCCCAGTATGAGGACGCACAGAAGAGATACAGCTTAGCACTGCTATCATTTTCCATGGGAAAGAAATTTTCGCTGGCAAGTCCGTTGGCGTTTGGAGAAAACAACATTAAAGAAAGGATTGTGAATGCAATGAAATATAAGAGGGTATCTAAACTATTGACAATAGCTGCGGTTTTGGTGTGCGCCCTTACGATCGTCGCATGCGGAACGAATGGGATGACAGTTTCCGCGGACACCGAAGGAACCGCCGCCGAAGCAACAGAAGCGACGGCAGCCGCAGAAACATCGGCGGCCGCGGAAGCAGACGAGGAGTTTCAGTTTGAGAACGTGCCGATTGATCCTGAAGAAGGGACATTAACGTCAGGTTATGGATATCGCTCTGGGAAAAAACACGAGGGAGTCGACTTTGCCGCAGAAGAAGGCACTCCGATCTATGCGGTGGCTGATGGCAAAGCGACCATACCTGAAAATCCTGGGGGATTTGGCAAAACCGTAATGATAGACCACGGAAACGGATACATCACCTTCTATGCTCACTGCGCGTCGATCGATGTAAATGATGGAGCGCAAGTAAAGGCGGGAGATCAAATCGCCACGGTTGGAAAAACTGGAAAGGCCACTGGAGAACACCTTCATTTAGAACTGCGCAAGGCAGACGGCAGCACCGTGGATCCGGAACCGTACTATGAGGCGGCGAACAAATAAGGGACTAAAATCCGAAACGAACAAAAACAAAGCCTTGGAATGCGAACGATATGCTTCCAAGGCTTTTTCAATTTACAGATAGTGCGGAATCTGAAATCAACGCTGTTTTTCCTCTTCCACCAGTTTCTCGACACCGTCCCTGATGATCTGTTCGACATTGTCGATGAGGACCTTTTCCTCCTGTCGGTCGATGCCAGCCGTTTCGATCGGCTCATGGACAATGACATCGATGCGGGCGCCTCTGGCGATTCCCGTTTCCTCAAACATGTGCCACGTACCGTTGATGGACACCGGAATGAGGGGAACGCCCGGCTTGGTCGCCAACTTGATGGCGCCTTTCATAAAGGGTCCCATCTCGGGGCCTCTGCTTCTCGTTCCCTCCGGACAGATGACCATGGAGAAGCCGTCATTAATGAGTTCGATTCCTGCGTTGATTGCGCGCAGGGCTTTGCGCGGCTCATCGTTTTCGATGAAGACGCTTCTGATGCGGGGCATCCACTCTCCAATGAGCGGAGCCTTTGCTAGATACCGTTTGGCAATGAAGCCGATTTGGAATTTATTGAATACTGCGAAACAGATCGGGATGTCCGCATAGCTCTGGTGATTGGCCATGATGACGACAGGACCTTTGTCCGGTATATTCTCTTCCCCGTAGACATGCAGATCGCAGCCGAACTGGTCGATGATCATCTTGCCGAAAGTGGAAGTGGAGTCGAGAATCCACTTGCGCTCTTCCTCATAGTCACCTGCCGCGCGGGCAGCGTCGATCTTCTTCTTGTTTTTATTGAAGTATTTTACGTCTCTGAGCAGCTTGATTGCTGCCGGTATATTTCTAATGATTACCATCAAATAACTCCTGTTTATTCCAACTTGACAGCCCGGACTAGAGCAGCACTGCGCCGGGATCTCTGTCGAAGAAAATGCTCTTTGAAGTCGCCGAAAGCGGAATGCCGTAACATACGCGTACGTCGTCACCGAAGAGGCCCATTCTCAGCGCTGCCTTGCCGGCCGAGAAAAAGACGCGCGCATCCACGCGGTTGTCTGCAGCAATGGAAACGGCAGAACCGACAGCGATGCCAAGGTCCGTGACATTGAACGCGCAGCTTGCACCGGCCGCACGGTTCTCGGCACAATCCTTGAGACCGCAGTATCCGCAGTCATCCAGCAGGATCGGCTCGTCCTTTGTTGCCAGAAGCACAACGCACTCGCTGGCGTCGACGCAGCCCGCATCTCTGTTAAAGAAGTCTGCGCCGGTTTCCTTATAGATGTCGCGCATATGGTATGCCAGCACGGCTTTGTCCTCGCCGTCAACGATGACAGCCAGCAGATTGTCGATGCCGTGTCCCTTCGGCGCAGTCACCGCTGCCGTGACCATGGCCTGCGCAACTCTCATAACTGTTTCTTTCGCAGCATATTCTCTTTTATAGATCATTTTTCCCTCCAACTTTCTCGAACAGAGCTCTCTGCCTGTCCAGATATTTTTCAAAAGCCGCCCGCTTCTCATCTTCGCTTCCAAAAGCCATAAAGGCGTGATACGAACCACCCTGAGCTTTTGCGCGGTCCCAAAGCTCTCCGGCGGTCAAGTCGTCTCCGACGATCACAAACTCATTTGCCTCCGCGATCTCCCGCGACATATCGTCATAGAGGACGCCGTCTCCACAGGCGACCACCAGTCCTTCCGAGTCGGCACAAAAGCTTTCCGGCGCCTCGTTGATCTCGTTCAGAATCTCGTACTCCTGATTTCGGTAGCCGTGTTCGCCGTTCATCATGCAGAGACGGGTTATGCTGCGGCCATCGCGCTTCTCGATCTCCCGGTCAAGAGACAGACATGCAAAACCTCGCGCCAATGCAATTTCCCTTGCCGCTTCCTCAATCGGCGCACCGAAATAGCCGGTGACGATAACAAGTTTCTTACTCATCATCGGACTCCTTTGCAGATGTGTCCGCGGCTTTGTCTTCCTCATCACCGGAGCCTTTGAACATCTTGGCAAAGAAGCCGGGAACGCTGTTCCAGGACTTGTCACGCCTAGCAAAATTGCCGGTGCTGGCACCGCCGGCAGCGTTGATTTCAGGAAGCTCGTCTTTGCCTTCGCGTTTGCGTTCTGCATTGACCTGGTCATGAAGAGACCGGCTCGTTATGATGTCGTCATTCTTAGTATCTTTGTTCATCTCTTTTCCTCGTTTACCTGCATGGATTTTAGTTCTTTTATTATACCACAATTCTATGATAAAATTGTTTAGCTGGAAGGAATAGTCAAGAGGGAAAGGACAGAATAATGAGCAAAAAACCGACTTTAGTGATTATGGCAGCAGGCATGGGCTCTAGATACGGAGGCCTGAAACAGGTTGAATCGATGACAGATACCGGGGAGATCATCCTCGACTTCTCACTCTATGATGCCATGATGGCAGGATTCGACCGCGCCATTTTCATAATACGCGAAGAACATAGAGACATTTTCCGCGAGATCGTGGATGAGAGAGCGGGCAAATACATGGAAATCGAGTACGCCTATCAGGCGCTCGATGACGTTCCGGAATGGTTTGAGATCCCGGAAGGCAGAGAGAAACCTTGGGGAACATCCCACGCGATCCTCGCAGCCCGCGACCTGATCGACGGACCTATCGCAGTCATCAATGCGGACGACTACTACGGACCGAGCGGATTCACAAGCATTTATGACTACCTGACAACCCATGAAGACGGGGACAAATACGATTACTGCATGATAGGCTACCAGCTGCAGAACACAATCACAGAACACGGACATGTATCCCGCGGTGTCTGCGAGATGGACGAGAATGGGTTCCTTACAAACATCACAGAGAGAACGAAGATCATGAGAAAGCCGGAAGGTATCTCCTATACGGAAGATGACGGCCAGACATGGACGGTGCTTCCGGACGATACGCTGGTATCCATGAATTTCTGGGGCTTCACCGAAAGCCTGATGAAGGAACTCAAGGAGGGCGCCATAGAATTCTTCAGGAACGAAGTGCCTAAGAACCTGCTGAAGAGCGAGTACCTGATTCCGCGAACCGTGGATAAGCTCATCAAAGACGGCAAGGCGCAGGTCAAGGTTCTGGAGTGCCCGGACAAGTGGTGCGGCGTCACTTACAAGGAAGATAAGCAGGGTGTCATGGACACGCTGCAGTCCAAGAAGGACAAAGGCGAATACCCGGACAAACTCTGGAAGTAGCAGACAACAGAATATGCATAAAAAAGAAGCGTGGCATTTTGCCACGCTTCATTTTAACTCGTTTAGCCGTGCGTTGTGCTTCTCACTGATCACCTTGTAGAAGTAGGTCACTTTGTTTGCCACCTTGCTGTCCCAGGCGGGATCCGCCGCATAGGTGCGGTTGACTGCGTCGATGGTGGTGCCCTTGTAATAAGGACCGGACGGGTTGAGGTAGTATTTCGCCAGCGCTCTGCCGACCTGATCGAGACAGTCCTCTTTGGAATCGAAGCCGCTGTAGCCGTAGCCGCAGATGTTGTTTGGATGAAACTGACTCGTTCCGTAGGCGCTCTCGTGAGAAGCGATTCCCAGCAGGAACAGGCAGTTCAGATTGTAGTCCTGCTCCATCTGATAGAGTTTCTCTTCAAGACCCACGAGTTCGTATCTGGTCACAAGTTTCAGGTCGTCAACAGTAACGCCGCTCGGCTTGCTCATGTCCATGCTGGCAACTTCCGCATAGGAGTATGCCGGGATGGCGTCTCTCTCGAAGACTTCATCAACAGTGATTTCGCGCAGGGTGTTTCCCAGGTCGATGGAATCGGCCTGACTGGCACTTGCCTTGACCTGTTTATCTACGGCCGTCTCTTCTGCAGAGTGTATCTTAAAAACACCCAGAAGAAGACACGTAAAAAACAGTGCGATTGAAAGAAGCACTGCGACGATTGTAAGGATTATTGTGTTTGAGTTTAGTACTTTTTCTGATAATTTCTGCATGATCTATTTCAACATTTCAAGCTGACTGTTGTGATATTGGCTGATGACTGCATAGTAATGCGTTACATTGCGGCAAACCTTTTCGTCCCAGGTGGAACTGGCAGCGTAGCGCCTGTTGACGTCCGTGATTCGGGTGCCGCAGTAAAGACCGCCGCCGGGAGTCAGGTAATTGTTGGCCAGAGCTCTCGCAACGATATCGATGCATTCGGCCTTTGACGAAAAGCCCCGGTTTCCGAAGCCGAACATGTTGTTCGGTCTGAAGCAGATCGTGCCATTAGCGCTTTCGAGAGCTGCGATTCCCATGACGAAGAGACAGTTGACGCCGTAATCCTTCTCGGCTTTCACGAAAGCATCTTCAAGACCTACAAAGGCTCCCCGGGAGACCTGTTTCAGGTCATCGACCGTTGCGCCGCTCGGCTTGCTCATGTCCATGTTCCAGACCTGCGCGTAGGAGTATGCCGGGATCGCCTCTTTGGCATAGACATCTTCGACGGTAATCTTGCGAAGCTTGTCCGCAAGGTCGATTTCCTGCGAGGAGGCGACAGCTTCCTGCGCCTGCTTGGCTCTCGCCTCGTCCTGGGCAGACTCCATTTTGGTCTTTCCAAGGAAGATGGAAACAGATAAAAGTAACGCCGATAAAATCAGCGCCAGCACGATGAGCATCACAGTCTTTTTTGTTGATGTTTCCGGTGCTTCTTGCATAATGGCCCCACTTCCCTTGAAAAACCAACAGGTTTTCTATATTATAATACAGTAGCAAAAAATTACAACAACCAGTACGAGGGCTCAGAATGATAGGTTTTATCCGAGCAATAACAGCCATATTAATAGCGATTCTGATACAGGGAGGCATTTCCGGAGCTGTCGAGACGACGCCGGAGGAGGAAGTCGCCGACTTCATGGCCGGCCTCATGACAAACGACAGTCAGGTCATCGAGCGGTACATGGATAACGAATACATCAACTTCCTTGCCAACATCGAAACCGACGACGAAACAAAGGCCCGCATGAATGAAGCCCTGTTCAAGAATCTGAAATACGAGATCGAGGACACCGCGCAGAAGGGCGGCGCAGCCGTCGTAGAAGTGAGACTCTACACCAACGATTTCAGCGATGTCCTGCAGAAATACAAGGATGCTTCTTACGAATATGTCATGGACAATCTCTATGACGACAAGGTAACAAATAAGAAAAAACTGAGCAAAAAGTGTCTGGATATCTACGTAGACCAGATCGAAAAAGACGCCAAGAAAGAAACGTCCCTCGAGAAGAAAGTGTATATCCCGATGATCGAGGACGGCTATGGCGGCTGGAAGATTTTGCTCAACAAAGGCATTATGAAAAACATCATGGGAAAGCTTGCGATTCCGAAATAAAATCCCTTGCATTAATCCGCGCTTCATGTATAATAAATGAGCGCGGTTTTTTTTGCGCGCGGCTTATGGACATGAGGTCGTAAGCTCCTTGCGATGACGCGGGTCATCGCCATTTAGTCCACAGGGAGGTGAAAAAATGACAAACTATGAGGTAATGTTCATCATCGATCCTACATTGGAAGACGAGAAGAAGGACGCCGCAGTGGAAGCTGTAAAGGGCATCATCGCTGCAGAAGGCGAAGTCGGCAATGTAGACGTATGGGGAATGAGGAAACTCGCATATCCTATCCAGAAGAAGACGGAAGGATATTACGTTGTTATCGAATTCAAGGCTGAGCCTACTCTACCAAAGGAACTCGACAGAAGACTCAAGATTTCAGACAGCGTTATGAGACACCTGATCGTTAACAAAGACGAAAAGTAGAAACGGGGGATCAATATGAATAGTGTTGTTTTAGTTGGGAATCTTACGAGAGATCCTGAACTCAGGTATTCAACCGGCGCCAACCAGACGGCGATCTGCAGATTCGGAATCGCAGTAAATGATGGATATGGTGAAAACCAGAGAACCAGTTTTATCAACATCGTAGTCTTCGGCAAGCAGGCCGAGAACTGTGACAGATATCTGGCAAAAGGCCGCAAGGTTGCAATCGAAGGAAGAATACAGACAGGCAGCTACGAAAACAAAGAAGGACAGAAAGTCTACACAACTGACGTAGTTGCAAGCAGAGTAGAATTTTTGAGCACTGGAAATCAGTCATCAGGCGGCGGATCATTTGGCGGCGGACAGCAGTCCTTCAACGACAATTCCGCACCGGCAAACAGTGGGGCAACAGATGTTCCACCTGGATTCAGCGACCTGCAGGATGACGATATTCCATTCTAGGTAGGAAGGAGAAACAAGTCATGGCATATGATAACAGAAGACGCGGAGGCGGCATGAGAAGAAAAAAGGTATGCCAGTTCTGCGCCGACAAATCAAAGGAAATAGATTACAAGGATGTTGAAACACTGAAGAAGTATGTTACCGAGAGAGGTAAGATTCTTCCGAAGAGAATCACAGGAACTTGCGCAATGCACCAGAGAGAAGTCACGAGAGCCATCAAGAGAGCTAGAATCGTAGCTCTGCTGCCATACACAGCTGACTAATCGAGAGGGCGCGAAAGGCGAAAAACAAAAGGAGCGAGACACAGAACAGATGTCTGAGTAACGCTCCTTTTTGATTTTGCAACCATATGCCTTTGTGTTATAATATACGTTACGAAAATATTGCCAATTGTGGCAAATCCTTTAGGAGAAAAAGATGTACGCAGGTAGAATTGAACGCCTCCTGGCTTACTACACACCGGCACCGATGTGCATTGTCAATTCACAGGGAAAGGTGTCGAGAGCGAGCCAGAAAATTGCAGATGTCTTCAAGTACGACAACATCGTCGACTACGACATTTTCGCGTTGACCGGCATCAAAATGGCGGAGATCATAGAGGCGGCAAAAGAAGACAAGGTTTTGTATATTGAGAGAAACGACAGGATATTCAAGATATTCTGCAGTTTCCTCGGTGAAGAAGAGAACGCCTCTATCATGATGTACTTCCAGGATGTCACGTCATATGACAAACTGAAGACCATGTACAACGAGGAGAAAGTTTGCCTTGCGCTGGTGAACATCGACAACTACGATGAACTGGCGGCGAACGAAGGAGAAGACCGGGAGATGGCCATTCTTACGGAGTTGGATATCCTGATCCGCAGATGGGCGTCAGAGCTGGACGCGGCAGTCATCAGATACAGGGATCCCCTCTATGAGATCGTTCTCAGATACAAAGACGTGAAGCAGCTTGCAGAGGGTAAGTTCGAGATTCTGGATCGTGCCAGAAGCGTCAAGACCGACGCAGACTTTCCGGTCACATTGAGTATCGGTGTCGGCATCGGCGGCAAGACGATGGCAGAGACGGATGACTACGCACAGGATGCCCTCGATCTGGCAATGGGCCGAGGCGGAGACCAGGCTGTCGTTAAGAATATCCGCAATCTGGAGTTCTACGGCGGGAAGTCGCAGAGTGTTGAGAAGAGCAACAAGGGCAAGTCGAGAATCATCGCGCACGCCCTGAAGGCTCTCATGGCGCAGTCATCGAAGGTCTTTATCATGGGACACAAGAACCCGGATATGGACTGTTTCGGAGCGGCCCTTGGCGTTTACAGAATCGCTCTTTCAGCGGGCAAGGAACCGTATATCGTATTCGGCGAATACAACGAGACTATGACGGATATCGTTACCGATGCGAAGAAGGACGGCACCTATCAGTTCATCTCTGCGGAAAGCGCGATCGGAATGGCCGATGAAAGATCGGTCGTTGTCGTCGTTGACGTTCACAGACCGAGCATCGTTGAATCCGTGGAGCTGATCGAGAAGGTCGACCAGCTTGCGGTCATCGACCACCATCGCAAGGCTAAAGACGTTCTGCCGAACCAGACCATCTCTTACATGGAATCCTATGCATCGTCTGCATCCGAGCTGGTGACAGAGATGCTGCAGTATGTTACCGACAGAAAGAGCATCAGGAAACTGGAAGCTGACGCGCTGCTCGCCGGAATCATGCTCGATACGAACAGGTTCGCCGTGAAGGCAGGTGTCAGAACCTTTGAAGCGGCATCCTGGCTGAAGCGTGTCGGCGCAGATCTTCAGACGGTTCGAAGATACTTCCAGTCCAACGCAACGAACTTCAGAGCCAGAGCATTGGGCGTTGCAAGCGCCCGCATTCTGGACGGCGGCATCGCCATGTCCATCTGCGAGGGCAAGAACATCAACTCGCAGATCATCAATTCACAGGTAGCGGACGAGCTGCTGACGATCAAAGGCGTCGAAGCCAGCTTCGTTGCCGGACAGGATGAAAACGGTATGACGGTAGTCAGCGCCAGATCTCTTGGAAACCTGAACGTACAGTCTGTTATGGAAGCCTTTGGCGGAGGCGGCCACCTGAACACGGCAGGCGCCAAAACCGATGTGCCGCCGGAACAGATTTTGAAAGATATTGAAGACTTCTTAAAAACTTCACATTAGGAGGATAAAATAATGATTGTGATATTGACCAAAGATGTCAAAGGCACAGGCAAGGCCGGCGACGTGGTGAAGGTAAGCGATGGTTACGCGAGAAACCAACTGATCCCGAAGGGATTTGCAAAGGAAGCGACCCAGGGCAACATCAGGAGCCTTGAAAAGCAGAAGGCGATCGCTGCCGAGAAGCTCGCAGAGCAGAAAGCCGCGGCGCAGCAGCAGGCCGAACAACTTGAAAAGATCACGCTGATCGTTCCTTCAAAGGGCGGCGAAAACGGCAAGCTCTTTGGATCGATCACGTCAAAGGATATCGCCGAAGCCCTCGAGGCACAGGAAGGCGTAAAAATCGACAAGAAAAAAATCGACATGCCGGGACCGATCAAACAGGCAGGCGTATCGACAGTAGCCGTAAAGCTCTTCCCTGAGGTGGCGGCAAAGTTAAAGGTAAAAGTAACTGTTGAATAACAGGAGATAACGCAGGAGATAATGATGGAAGGAAGAACTCCTCCGCACAGTCTGGATGCGGAAAAATCTGTTCTGGGAGCAGTGATGCTCTCAAAGGAAGCTTTGTACGAAGTCCTTGAGACCCTTCGGGCAGAAGACTTTTACGATGCAAATAACAAAGAAATATTCAAGGCGATCACGGACCTGAGCAGAAAGAACACCCCGGTCGATGCACTGACCGTTTCAGAGGAACTGAAAAAGAAGAACAGCCTCGAGATGGTTGGCGGCCGCGGATATGTCGCCTCGCTTCCGGCCGGAACGCCGACGGTTTCCAACGCCGAAGAGTATGCGAAGATCATTGCCGAGAAAGCTGCGATCAGAAGACTGATCGAGGTTTCGGATGACGTTATGACGAAGGGTTATGACGACAACATCGACGCCAACCAGCTGATCGACTACGCAGAAGGCGGGATCTTCGAGATCGCACAGCAAAAGCACAAAGGCAAGTATGCCCACATCAAGGACATACTTCTGGATAACATAGAAAGAATCGACGAGGCCTCGAGAATGGACGGCGGACTTACCGGCGTCACGACGGGATTCCACGAACTGGACAACCTGACCGCCGGACTGCAGAAGTCAAACCTCATCATTCTCGGTGCAAGACCGGCCATGGGCAAGACATCCTTCGCCCTTTCCCTGTCGCTCAACGCGGCGGTCAAGGGGAAGGCGTCGGTCATGTTCTTCAGCATGGAGATGGCCAAGGAGGAAATCGGCCTGAGACTTCTGTCGATGGAATCCAAGGTCGATATGCAAAAGCTCAAAACCGGAACCCTCGACAGAAACGACTGGGACGATGTAAACAACGCACTGGAGATCCTGTCCGAGACGAACATCAACATCGACGATACGCCGGGCATCACCCTTATGGAAATGAAGAGTAAGTGCCGAAGACTGATGTCCGAAAAGGGTCTCGACCTGGTCGTCATCGACTACCTGCAGCTGATGAATCCTGAAGGCAGGTCGGAATCGAGAGTGCAGGAAGTATCGGCGCTTTCGAGAAACCTGAAGCTGCTCGCAAGAGAATTGAACTGTCCGGTACTGGTGCTCTCACAGCTTTCCCGAGAGACGGAGAAGAGAACCGAACACAAGCCGATGCTTTCGGACCTGAGAGAATCGGGTTCCATCGAGCAGGACGCCGACGTCGTCATCTTCCTCTATAGAGATGAGATCTACAATCCGGACACAGCCATTCCGGGAGAATGCGATGTCATCCTTGCCAAGCAGAGGAGCGGTCCGATCGGCAATATCAAGGTTGCATGGCTCAGCAAGATCACGAAGTTCGTTGACAGTGCGGGATCGGTTGCACCACCGGTATTTTAGGTTGGAGAATAGATGAGTTTTAAGAGAGAAAAAGTTAAGGACTATTTTCTGCTGGATACCAACGTAGAAAATATGTTCATAAATGAATATATGGCTTCAGCGCCGGGCGAATACGTGAAGGTCTATCTTTTCGCGCTGATGTATGCGGATCTCGGGGAACAGGTTTCCAACGAGATGATCGCGAAGCACCTGAGCATGGATCCGGAGGATGTCCTGAAAGCATGGACGTACTGGGAAAACATGGGCGTTATCAGAAAAGATTTCACAGATTCCGAAAACAAGTTCGATTACGGCGTTGAATTTGTTGCGCTCAAAGGCCAGCTGTACGGTTCGCAGGACACACCGAACCCAACAGCGGGACAGGGCATCACAGAGATGATGGCAGATGAGGAGATCAAAACCATGTTCTCCGACATCGAAAAGATTCTCGGCAGAATCTTGAGCAGTACTGAAGTGCGGCAGATCAACTCCTGGATCACTGACTATCAGGCAAGTCCGGAAATGATCGCCTATTGTTTCGAATACTGCGCCGAAAAGAAGAAGACGAGCGTCCGATATGTGGAGGCCGTCGTCAAGAACTGGGCCCAGCAGGGTGTCAGAACGGCGGAAGATGTTGAGAAGCT
Organism: Bacillota bacterium; assembly: GCA_017438285.1. Taxonomy (GTDB): domain Bacteria; phylum Bacillota; class Clostridia; order Peptostreptococcales; family Anaerovoracaceae; genus Lentihominibacter. The sequence goes on along the minus strand of JAFRVY010000026.1, from coordinate 53,990 downwards.
CCGAAGCGAAGACGAGAAGAAACAATACCACTACAAGAGGATCTTCCAGGCACTCGGGTTCAACAGAAATGCGACGGAAGAAGAACGACGCATCATGGACCGCTGGTTTGACGATCTGGGCTTTGCTATTGACAAGGTTCTGGAAGCCTGCGGCAAGACGGCAGGCATTTCGAGCCCGAACATAAACTACGTCAACAAAGTTCTGGAAAACTGGCACAAGGAAGGCGGCGGAAACGGCGGCGAGACCGGTGAGGTCACGACCGGTGAAATCATGGACTACTACGAGACTTTGCGCAGGCTTGAAGAGAGAGAGGCCGCAGACAGACGCGCCGAGGTCTACGAAAAGATCCCTAGGATCAAGGAGATCGAGAACGAACTCAACAGACTCAATTCGGAAAGATCGAGAATCATCATTTCCGACACGATAGATAAGAAGGAAGCTACGAAACAGATCAAGGAAAAGACAGATTCACTGAATGCGGAGCAGGCGTTCCTGCTTACGGACAACGGATTTGAACTTGATTATATGGACGTTAAATACACGTGTCCTGACTGCAAAGACACAGGAATACTGGAAACAGGGGAAAGATGCGGATGCTTTGGAACGATAACCAAGAAGAAGATCCAACTGTTAAAAGAGAAGGTGAACAAATAAATAGCGATTCGAACTCCGGCGAAACCGGAGTCACGCAGAGAATTCAGAAAGAAGTAAACACGCTGCGCGAGAAGATCGATCTTCTCAAAGCGACGCGTGATGATTTTAGTGTGCCTGTAAGAGAAAAGACCGAGACGGGTGCGAAGGAAGAATCGGCGGAGACCGCGAAGACAGAGCCCCCGCGCGTTGAAGCGGCTGATGTTGATCTGGAGAGTGCGAAGATCGCCGTCCTCAAACAGGCAATCAAAGACAGGCATGAAGAGGTTCTCGAGCAAGAACGCCAGAGGCAAAGAGAAGCGCAAATGGCGATAGACCAGAGAGAGGTCGAAGAGGCGCAGAGAAGAGCTGCCGAAAAGAAGCAAGAGGCGCAAAGGCTCAGGCAGATCAAAATCGATGCCGAAAGACACGCCAGCGCCATCAGAAAGCAGGAGAAGGCAGAAGCGGATGCCGCAAGGGATCTTGAGAACCCCGACGCAGCGGCGCAGAGCGTATTCAGACAACCAACCGAGGACGTGCTGAAACAAAAGCGCATTGATTTCGAAAGAAGACGTCACGAGGATAAGGAAAGACTTGTCGCCCAGCAGCGACGACTGCTCGAACAGCAAAGAAAGATGCTTGAAGAAGAGCGTCGAAAGGCGGAAGAGCGCAAGCGAAAAGAGGAAGAACGTCAGAGAAAGGAACAGGCGCTCCAGAGGAAACGCGAGCGTCAAAAGCTCATCGAAGAAGAGCGACAACTCCAGAGAGAACGACGCGAGCAGGCTGACGAAGAAATCAGAAAAATCAGAGCGGAGCAGGAAGCCCAGAGAAGAGCGGAACGTAAAGAACGTGCCAGACGACTCAAGGCCGAGCGGGAGAAAAAGGCAGAAATCAGACGCCAGAAAAAACTCGCCAAGCATTCCGCAGAACTTGGCGGCGGTATCGTAAACGTTCACGGCGTGGAGGTAAAGACGGAGATCGCACCGGTGGCGGCATTTACCTGGAAGGACCTTCTGGGAATCACGACCAAGGGCGAGCGTAATGCGGCTGCCTCCGAAGAGGAACTAAAAGAACTTCTCGAAGAAACGGAGAAAAAGAAGGAAGAGGCCAGACTGGTCGCGGCGAAGCTTGCAGAGCTGAGAAGGACGAGACGTCAGAACAGCGAGATCGGCAAGAAGTATATCGCAATCAGAGACTTTTGTGATGCGAAGAAAAAGCCTTTGCTGATTGCATTTGCATGTGTCCTCATGTTCCTGGTAGGCGTTGCCGGCATATTTAACTTCTTTACCGTTTACGAGTACTCATACAACGGCAAGACTTTGGGATATGTCGATAATAAGGACAATGTGCTCAAGATCACGGATCTCGTGCAGCAGGCGCTGACGGAGGACATGGATCTCAATGTCGTTATCGATGCCAGGAAGGATATCGATTTCAAGCGCGTCACGAATTTCAACAAGGAACTCACCGTCGACACTTCCGACGACGTGCTTAGGCGCCTGACCTACATGGGCGACCTGAACGTCAAGGCTTACGGTATCTATATAGACGGCAGGAAGATCGGTTCCGTTATGGATAAGGAAACCGCAGCGAAGGTCCTGCAGGACATCAAGGACAAATACAGCAGCAACAAAAAAGGTTCTCAAATCGAGGAAGCCGTTATCGTCGAAGACATTCAGGTCAGAAGAGCCAACTCCGACCTTGAGGATATTCTCGACGAAAAGGGCATGGTCAACAAACTCTGCACCAGCGGCGACAAGGAGACCGTCCACAAGGTCATTGTTGGAGAGACCCTTGCCGATATCGCCAACGACTACGGAACCACGGAGAAGCAGATTGAGAGCGACAACCCGGGCATCAATCCGAAGAAGCTTGTTGTTGGCAGTTCTCTTGCCATCAAGACCAAGGGACCGGTCATGACGGTAAAGATTACAGAGGTCCGTACCTACGACAAGACGATTAAATACAAAACGATTAAGAAAAAAGACAAGAAGATGTATGAAGGCTATTCCGAAATCGACCAGGAAGGAAAGAACGGAAAGAGCAGACTTACAGATAGAACGGTTTCGATAAACGGCGAAGTCATCGAGACGCAGAATCTCGAAACGTCCGTTCTCAAGGAACCGGTCGAAAAGATCATGCGCATCGGAACCATGGACAGACCGCCGACAGTTGGCTCCGGCAAGTTCATCTGGCCGGCAAAGGCAGGCACTTACACCGTATCATCTGAATTTAAGTGGCGCTGGGGCAGACATCATGACGGCATGGACCTGGCGTGCAGCCAGGGCAATATCGTTATGGCAGCCGATGGAGGCACGGTTACATATGCAGGGTATATGGGAGGATATGGTCTTCTGGTTATCATCGATCACCAGAACGGCATGGAATCCTACTATGGACATAACAGTAATCTGACGGTCAACACGGGAGACAAGGTTTTCCAGGGACAGCAGATTGCCTATTCGGGAAATACCGGACACAGTACCGGACCGCACATACATTTCGGCATCAAGGTCAATGGTACCTGGGTCAATCCGAGAGATTATGTTGTGGAATAAAAAGGGTAAAAGAGGATGAAGAAGAAGAGAAGAAGCAGAGAGTTCAAAAACAGCAGCAAAGTCATCGACATGGATGAGGCTCGCCGCGAACGTCAGGAAAAAAGACAGGAGCAGCTGGAGGAAGAACAGCGAAAGCTAGACCAATCCAATGAAAGAAAGCTGAGGCGAATGCGTACTTTGAAGAAAAAGCAAAGCAGGAAAAGACTTCTTGCTATAGCCATAGCCGCTGTGCTCCTCTGCGTTGCCGCTTTTAGTGTCGCGAGCATCATCAAGCTCCAGGCAAAAGAGCACGAGATGTTAAAGCAGCAGGAGCAGTTGGAACAGGAAAAAGCGGAACTCGAAAAGGAACTGAAAAATTCCGATGACAAAGAAAATGTCGAAGACGAAGCAAGAAGCAAGTTGAAACTCATAAAACCGGGCGAAACGATCTACATTCCTGAGGACGAGTCTTTTGATGAACAAGAGCAACAAGAACAGGATTAAGGAGATTGTCGTTGTCGAAGGAAGAGACGACACGGCGGCAATCAAGAGAAGCGTCGATGCACTGACCATTGAGACCCACGGTTACGGAATCCGGCAGGAAACGTGGGATCTCATTGCCAAGGCTTATGAGACGGTCGGAATCATCGTCTTCACCGACCCGGATCACGCGGGAGAGCAGATCCGCCGCAGGATCATGGAGCGCTTTCCCGATGCCGGCGAAGCATTTCTCGATAAAGCCAGTGCTGAGAAAGACGGCGACATCGGCATCGAGAACGCAGCGCCCGAGAGCATACGTCAGGCTCTCGCAAAGGCTCACCGCGCAAAAGCGGAAGATGCTGCGGGATTCACAGCAGAGGACATGTTCCGCTTCGGACTGACCGGAGCAGGTGATTCCGCAGAGAGAAGAAAATATATCGGCAAGGCTTTGGGCATAGGGTATGCGAACGGCAAGACCTTCATGGCAAGGCTGAACAGATTTGGGATAACGAGAGAGCAGGTAGATGAACTTACACGCATCTTCAACGATAAAAGAAATCAGACAGAAATATAATCTGCAGCTATCAAAGAGTCTCGGACAGAATTTCATTACTGACGGGAACGTCATTGATAGCATCATAGAGGGGGCCGGCATCGGTCCTGACGACCTGGTGATCGAGATCGGTCCCGGCATCGGCGTGCTTACCGCCGCAGCCGCAGAGACCGCAGCCAAGGTCATCGCTATAGAGATCGACAGCAGGCTGATCCCGATCCTCGAAGAAACCCTCGCAGAGTATGACAATATAGAGGTCATAAACCGTGACATCCTGAAGACGGACCTGAACGAGATCGTGGAAGAACAGGTCCGGGCCGGAGCCTTTGCAGGCGCGGTCAGGATTATCGGAAATCTTCCTTACTACATCACGACGCCGATCATCATGCAGATCTTCGAGAGCGGCGTCAAAGCTGACAGCGTGACCGTCATGATGCAGAAGGAAGTGGCCGAAAGAATCGAAGCAGGGCCGGGAAGCAGGACTTACGGAGCCATATCGGCATGTGTGCAGTATTACTGTGATGTCGAAATGATCGCGAAGGTCCCAAAGGAAGTTTTCGTTCCAAGACCGAAGGTGGATTCGGCGGTCCTCAATTTCAAAATCAGAAAAGAAAAGCCGGCGCAGCTAAAGGACGAGAAGGTGTTCTTCGCATGCATCAAAGCCGGTTTTGGGAAGAGACGCAAGACACTGCTCAATTCTCTCAGTGGAGTCTGCGGACTCGACAAGAGTGCCGTGGGCGAGATTTTGGGAGAGGCAGGAATCGATCCGTCCCGAAGAGCGGAGACGCTTGGCATTGAAGAATTTGCAGCGATTGCGAATCTGGTAGCGGAGCGCAGTACAGCAGGAGATACGACGCATGAGTAAACTGAAGGAACGCTACAAACAAATATCGAGTCATCACGTATTGATGCTGTTTATTAACGCAGTCGTTTTGAATCTCATCATAGAAACACTGGGCAGACACTCGCTTATAGACAGTGTTCTGTTTATGGTGCAGCACCCACTCGTATTTCTGTGCAATACGCTTTTGATCTTCATGGTGCTTTCCATAGCGCTGTTCTTCAGGCGAAGGAGATTCGTCGCGATGCTGCTTTCGCTGTTATGGCTGGCACTCGGCATTACGAACGGAGTGATCCTCTCCAACAGGATGACCCCGTTTAATGTAAAAGACATGAGCAATCTCAGCGAAGGACTGTCGATCCTGACCAACTATTTCTCCACAAAGACACTGGTCATCATTTGCATTGCCATGGCGGCGCTCATCGCTTTGATCGTGGTGCTGTATAAGGTTCTGGGGCCGATGGAGAAGAAGGTTGACTACAGGAAATCAGCGGTGACCTTTGTCCTGATCGTGCTCATCACGGTCGGCTCCATCTCCGGCGGAATGCACATCGGCGTGCTGGACACATTCTTTGGAAACCTAGCCTACGCATATAGAGACAACGGCGTTCCGTATTCCTTCCTGATCACCTGGCTCAAGACAGGCATCGACAAGCCAAAGGGCTACTCGGAGGAGATGATCACCGGGCTGTTTGACAAGGGTGAACTGGGCGATGATGGAATCTACACACCGGGAGAGGATGCGGATATCGATACGAAGGACAAGCCGAACATCATCTTCCTGCAGATGGAATCCTTTGTGGACCCAACCATCGTCAAGGATGTTGAATATTCCGAAGATCCGATTCCGTTCTTCAGGAAAATGATGCGCAGCAACACGTCGGGCTATATTACGGTGCCGGCAGTCGGCGCGGGAACGGCCAACGTCGAGTTCGAGGCGATGACCGGCATCAGCGCAAGGTTCTTCGGACCGGGCGAATACCCGCACAAGAGCGTCCTGACAGAAAAGACCTGCGAGAGTATCCCGTATGACCTGAAGCAGATCGGATATACGACCCATGCGATCCATAATCACAGGGGTGCCTTCTACAATAGAAACATTGTTTTCAAGAATCTGGGCTTCGACACATTCACTTGTCTCGAATATATGCATGATGTCGTAAAGACGCCTAAGAACTGGGCGAAGGACGGCGTCCTTACCGAGAACATCATCGATGCGCTCGACAGCAGCAAGGGCAAGGACTACATCTACACCATTTCCGTACAGGGACACGGCAAGTATCCGGACGAAGAAGTTCTCACGGATCCGCAGATCAAAGTCACAAAGGCGCCGACCGAGGAAAAGAAATGGGCTTACGAATACTTCGCAAACCAGATGTACGAGATGGATATATTCCTGAAAGATCTAACCAAGACCCTCAAGAACTATGACGAGGATATCGTCCTCGTCATTTACGGCGATCACCTGCCGGCCCTCGACATGACCGAAGAAGAGCTGAAGACGGGAGACCTGTATAAGACGCAGTACGTGATCTGGAGCAACTACGGACTCAGGATGCGTGACAGAGACACCTATTCCTACGAAATCGGTCCGCAGCTTCTCAAGAGACTCGGCATCGATACCGGAATGCTCAATAAGTATCACCAGAACCACAGCAAGGACAAGAACTATAAGAAGGGCCTGGAGGCGCTTTCCTATGACATCCTCTACGGCAAGGAGTACATCTACGGAGGAAAGAATCCGTACGAGCCGAGCGATATGAAGATGGGCGTCAAACCGATCAAGATCGACGAGATCGTACAGATCGGCGACAAGTACTACATCAAGGGACAGAACTTCACGGAGTTCAGCAAGATCTCCCTTGACGGCGAAGTGCTGAAGACGGTTTATCTGGGACCGAACATACTGGCACTCAACGAGGAAGTGAACCCGGATGATGTGGACAAGATGAAGGTCAGTCAGGTCGAGAAAAACAAGGAGATTCTGAGCACCACCGAGTAGGTGCGCAGACCAGCACAATATGAAAAAAGTCAGAGTACCGCAGATAGAAACAGACAGACTAATATTGAGAATGTGGACCCGCGCTGACGCGGCGCAGCTCTACGACTATGCCAAAGATCCGGACGTCGGACCGAATGCGGGCTGGAAGCCCCACGAAAGCGTGGCGGAATCCCGCATGATCATCGACACACTGTTCCGTGCCAACGAGACATGGGCCATCGTCGAGAAAGAGACCGGCATCGTAGTCGGCAGCATCGGCCTGGAACCGGACAAATACAGGCCGGGGATCCAGAGCCGCGAGATGGGCTACTCCCTTGCCAAGAGCAGGTGGGGACGCGGCTATATGACGGAAGCGGCGAAGAAGCTTATCAGCTACGCCTTTGATGTGCTGAGTCTCAAGGTCCTCATGATCAGGACCAGCGAGACGAACATCAGGAGCCAGCGGGTCATCGAAAAGTGCGGATTCAGATACGAGGGAACTCTCCGAAGAGCCTATCTGCTGTATAACGGAGACCTTCGTGAGGTCAGATGCTACTCAATGCTGAGAGAAGAATACCTGGCCAATCTTGAATCTTGATAGCAACTCTAAAATGTGGTAACATTGTTAAGCGTATGAAAAAATACATGGTTGAGGCTTTGAAAGAAGCCGAAATCGCCGCATCCGAGGGAGAAGTCCCGGTAGGCGCGGTGATCGTGCGGGACGGCGAGATTATCGCCAGAGCCCACAATATGACAGAGCAGACAAAGGACCCGACGGCCCACGCGGAGATGCTTGCGATCAGGCAGGCTTCACAGAGGCTGGGCGGCTGGCGTCTTCCGGGATGTCACATGTACGTCACGGCGGAACCGTGCAGCATGTGCGCCGGCGCTATCGTCTGGGCAAGAATCGAGAAGCTCGTCATTGGGACCATGGACCCGAAGGCAGGAGCCTGCGGTTCCGTGTTCAACATCCCGCAGGACAGGAGGCTCAACCATTTCGTGGAAATAGAAACGGGGCTCATGAGAGAAGAATGCTCTCAGATCCTAAAGGATTTTTTCAGCAGACTACGAGAAAATAACAATAGAAAGTCGGAGGAAGTTAAGTAATGAAAAGAATAGGCGCACTGGTATGCATGATATTATTGGCAGCTGCAATATGCGTACCGGCAAGCTTTGCAGAAGGAAATGATCAGGCGGCAAGCAACAAGAGCGATCTGGAAGTAGTGCAGACATCACCGGAAGACGGTGCAGACGGCGTCGCGGTCGACAACTTCTCTGTAAAGATCTACTTCAATAAGGACGTTAAGCCAAAGAACGATAAAGTCAAGAAGGCCAACGCCAAGCAGTTCGTTCTCAAGAGCACAGAAGGCACAAAGATCCCGGTCAAGGTCTATTACAATGACGAGGAAGAGGGTCTGATATTAGTAGCTGCAGATGTTGTTTCCGCAGACAGAGATCACCAGATCAAGGGCGGCGACAAGTACATTCTGACCATCAAGAGAGACTTTACAGCCGTTGATGGTTCCAAGATGTATCAGCAAAAGGATCTTACCTTCACGACGCTGAACCAGCAGAAATCCATGGTCGTCTACATGCTCCTCATGGTACTCATGATGGGCGGTATGGTCTTCTTCACAGTGAGAAGTACCAAAAAGGCAGCCGAAAAGGAAAAGGAAGAGAAGAAGAAGCAGGCTGCTGTCAATCCATATAAGGAAGCCAAGAAGACAGGCAAGTCCGTGGAAGAGATCGTGGCCAGGGACAGCAAGAAGAAGAGAAAGAGGGAAGAGGCTGAAGCAAGGCAGCGTGAAGCGGAAGCTGCCATCGAAGCCGAGATCATAGAGAAGATTCGAAAGGAATCCAACAAGAGAGTTTCAGGACCAAGACCGATTTCGGAAGCCGGCAGCACCTACAAAGTAAAGGTCGTTACCGACCAGGGCAAGAAGGTCGAGGAACCAAAGCAGAGCCAGGCAAAGAACTCCAGGGGGACAACGAACCCGAAGGGTCAGTCCGGCAAGAAAAAGAACTCCAAGAAAAAGAACAAAAAAGGCAAGAGATAAGGGGAAGAGACAGGTAAGCTAATATAGCTTGCCTGTTTTACTGGTAAGGCAATATGGACAGAATTCAGTTAAGATCATATGGGAAAATCAATCTGTGCCTCGATGTGAAAGGGCTTCTGGAAGGCGGCTTCCACGAGGTGGAGATGGTCATGCAGCAGATCCTCCTCTGCGACGATATCTCCATGAGCTGGAGCCCGTCATCGAACAAAGACCTGACGGTCAAGCTCGCCACCAACAGGCACTATCTCCCTGTGGACGAGCGGAACCTCGCTTACAAGGCGGCGCTCCTCATGAAGGAGGCCTATGGCAAAGAACTGGGCGGCAAACTGGACATCTACATCAAGAAGCGCATCCCGGTCGCTGCGGGTCTCGCGGGAGGAAGCGGCAACGGCGCAGCAGTCCTGCACGGATTGAACGTGCTCTGGGGGCTGGATCTCGATGTGGCAAGCCTTTGCGAGATCGGTGCGAAGCTCGGATCCGACGTGCCGTTCTGCGTCATGGGACAGGCGGCGGAGAACAGAGCGCTAAAGGAAAGATTTGCGAAAGACCCGCTGGCGTGCCACTGTGCGCTGGCTACGGGAAGAGGCACCGAGCTCAAGCCTTTGAAAGGGCTCAGGAGCCATCTGGTCCTCTCGAAACCGCCGATCAGCGTCTCTACGGCGGAGGTGTATCAGGGTATCGATACCGTCGACATTTCGGCGCGTCCTGACGTGGCCGGGATGATTCGCGGACTGGAGACGGAAGATTTGGATTTGGTCGTAAAAAATATGGTCAATGTGCTTGAAAACTTCACACTGAAGCGGTATCCTATAGTTGTGTATACAAAGAACAAAATACAAGATGAGTGCAATCCGGAAGCGGTACTGATGTGCGGCAGCGGACCGACTGTATTCGGTCTGACGGACACGAGGGACCAGGCAAAAGCCATCTGTGAGAAGCTCAAGGAAGACAACCGCGAAAGCTTCTGGACGAGAACAACATTTTGACACATAGAGAGGAACGAAAATGTTAAATTTTGATATTCATAATCACAAGCCACTGAGGGAAATGGTCTACGAGGAACTGAAGATGCAGATCCTCACCGGCGCCATTATTCCGGGGACCAGAATGATGGAAGTAGAGCTGGCGGATGAAATGGGTGTCAGCAGAACGCCTATCCGAGAAGCGATCAGAAAGCTGGAAAAAGAAGGTCTCGTTACCATCGAACCGAGACGCGGCGCCTATGCATCCATGATTTCCACGGAAGACATGATCGAGATTCTCGAGGTCAGACAGGATCTGGAAGGTCTCGCAGCCTATTTCGCTGCGGACAGGATGTCGTCGGACAAGCTTAAGGAACTCCATGAGGTCAACGAGCAGTACAAGGATGCGGTCAACAGAGGAAGCATGGAAGACATGATTTTCTTCGATACGAAGTTCCACAGAGATATTGTCGATTCCAGCCACAATAAGATCCTCGTTCAGATGATCGAGCAGCTTCAGGAACTGGTCCTGAGGTTCAGATATATCTATTACGACGATTTCAGACGCGCCGAGAACATGTATGACGAGCATGAGGCCATCATCGGAGCCATCGAAGGCGGCAATCCGACCGAGGCCAGATATGCGGCTGATATACATATTGAGCGCCTGAAGGAACTTGTCATTAAGGAAGGCGTGCAGCAGAAGCACGTTTAATAGAAGTGAAACCATAAGCCCTGGCGTTTACGTCGGGGCTTCTATTTTGAGGTGAAGAAATGATCGAAAAGTACAAGAAACTGCAGAACGGAAGTGACATCAGAGGCGTTGCGATCGAGGGGATCGAGGGCGAGCACCCGAATTTGACGGCGCCGGAAGCGGCGTGTATCGGACAGAGCTTCGTACTTTGGCTTGCGGACAGACTCGGCAAAGACCCGGCGGACCTGAAACTCGCAACAGGCAGAGATCCGCGCATCACCGGAGCTGATCTGGCGGCAGCCATCAGCAAAGGCTTCACGGCACAGGGATGCGAAGTCCTGGACTTCGGTCTGGCATCTACGCCTGCCATGTTCATGGCAACGATTTTCCCGGAATTCAAGTGTGACGGCACCGTAATGATCACAGCAAGCCACCTGCCGTTCAACAGAAACGGATTCAAGTTCTTCACAAAAGACGGCGGTCTGGATAAAAAGGACATCACGGCGATCCTGGAAGGCGCCGCAGCCATCGAAGCAGCAGGGGCAACGGCTACCGAAGCATCCGGCGCAACGGCTATCGGTGCGGGTGCAGACGCTGCCGGAGCAAAGGGCACAGAAGGAGCGACCGTCGGGGCGGCGGACATCATGACTCCGTACAGCGAACATCTGAAAAAACTCATCATAGAGGGCGCTGGAAGCGAACGGCCTCTCGAAGGCATGAAGATCGTTATCGATGCCGGCAACGGCAGCGGCGGGTTCTATGCGACGCGCGTTTTGGAGCCTTTGGGCGCCGATGTTTCGGAGAGCCAGTTCCTCGACCCGGACGGAACCTTCCCGAACCATGCGCCGAACCCGGAAAACAGGGAAGCCATGAAATCCATATCGGACAAAGTCCTGTCTGTCGGTGCCGACATGGGAATCATTTTCGACACGGATGTAGACAGATCGGCAGCTGTTGACAGTAACGGAAGGGAGATCGCGCGCAACGGCATCGTCGCCATGGCGGCAGCTCTCGTCGCACAGGATCATCCGGGGACGACCGTCGTGACCGACAGTATCACGAGCCGTCAGCTGACGGAATTTCTCGAAAAGGACCTGGGGCTGAAACATTTCCGCTACAGGAGAGGATATAGAAACGTTATCAACAAGTCCATCGAACTCAACGAGCAGGGAATTGATTCCCAGCTTGCTATCGAGACTTCGGGACATGCCGCTCTCAAGGAAAACTATTTCCTTGACGACGGCGCATATCTGGCTACGAAGATCGTGATCAAGGCAGCGAACCTCTTTAAGGAGGGGAAGCCGATCGACAGCGTGATCGCGGGACTGGCCGATCCGGCCGATGATGAGGAAGTCAGGATTCCGATCAACTGTGAAGAGTTCGGACCGTATGGCGACAAGGTCCTTGCAGATCTGGAAGCCTTTGTACTGGAGAACGACACGGCGGACGGTAGAGCGGGCGTGGCCCTTTCTCTGGAGCAGCCTAATTATGAAGGCGTCAGGATCAATTTTCCTGATGGCTGGTGCCTGCTCAGGAAGTCTCTTCACGATCCGATTTTGCCGCTGAACATCGCATCGGACAAGAAGGGCGGCAATCTCCTGATCAAGAAAGTCCTGGGAGATTTCCTCGCACCGTATGACAAGCTTGGTCTGGAAAAAATGAAGGTTTCCGACAGGCACTTCGTGACCTGCGGGCAGATGAAGGTCCTGGAAAAAAGGGCCGACGCTGACGGACTCTCCTATTATCAGATGATGGAAAACGCCGGCACGAGAGCTTCCGAGATCATCATGGAGGCCGGCAAGCCATGCAGGGCGTTCATCTTCTGCGGCAAAGGCAACAACGGCGGCGACGGATTCGTCGTAGCCAGGAAACTGCAGGAAGCGGGCTATGATGTCACGGTCATTCTCGCTGACGGCGAGCCAAAGACAGCGGACGCTGTCACGAACTACGGGCTGATCAGGGACAAGAGCAAAGTCGTTGATATATCGTCAGCACAACCAGAGGCAGGTGGCGATGCAGCGCTTTTGGCTGGCGCGCCGGACATCATCGTGGACGCCATGTACGGAACGGGCTTCCGCGGGCAGCTGAAGGACGGCGGTCTCAAAGCGGCGAAATACATCAACGAAGCGAAGGCGAAGGGGGCCAAAGTCTTTGCCCTCGATATCCCGTCGGGACTGGGCGGCGATCTGACTGACGAAGAAGGCGTCGATGAAAACACGGTACAGGCGGACCGTACGATCACATTCCACGCCTGCAAGCCGGTGCACATCCAGGCTTTCGCAGAGAAGTATTGCGGCGAAACCATGGTCGCGGATATTGGAATCGATGAAGAGAGGCTTCTTAAGGGATAGCTTCTGCAAGGAAGGTTCAAAGGTAAGAATCCTATGACACTGGACGAAAAACTCGAGAAACTGGAAGATATATTGAAGGGATACGGTCAGATGATCGTGGCCTTTTCGGGAGGGGTGGACAGCACGTTCCTCCTGGCTTTTGCATATGAATTGTGGGGCGATGACCGGGTGGCGGCATGTACCGCAAACGGTCCCCACTTTGCCAGGGATGAGATCGACTACGCCCGCGATGTCTGTGACAGGCTGGGCATCAGCCACAAGAGCTTCGATGTGAGTCACGTCATGGACATCATCCGTGACAATCCTGAGGACAGGTGCTACCACTGCAAGAAGGAGATCTTCGGAACCCTGAAGATGCGGGCTGAGATGGTGGGAAGCGTCCTGGCCGACGGCACCAATGCTGACGATATGCTGGATTACAGACCGGGTTACCGTGCCATCACGGAGCTCGGCGTGGCAAGTCCGCTGAAGGAAGCGGGACTCACCAAGGCGGAGATCAGACAGGCCCTCGAGGAGCTGGCGGACCGCGATGAGAAGATCAGGGCGGCTCTGGTTTCCCTCGCGCCGGAAGATGCCGGACGCATGATCTGGGAGAAGCCGGCCTTTGCATGCCTGGCGTCGAGAGTACCGTACGGTGAGAAAATTACCGAAAAAAAACTCAGCGCCATTTACGGCGCCGAGTCATATATCAGATCGAAGGGGTTTTCGCAGGTGCGTGTGCGCTGCCATGAAAGGGCAGGCGGCGAACGCCTTCTGGCTCGCATCGAGCTGGACCCGGATGAGATCCCTGCGTTTCGTGAAAAATACATGGCTGAGACTGAAGCGGTCCTCAAGGAACTTGGGTTTGAAACCGTCGTCCTCGATCCGGAAGGATACGTCAAGGGTAAACTCAACGGGGAATTGCAGCCCCAGACCAGTTAAAATGATTCACCGCAATGCCGTTAATTCCGCTGGCGTGTGCTGACCGGAAGATTGGCAATGACAATGGCGGCGAACATGATGGCGCAGCCCAGGATCTCCCTGATCGACATCATCTCTCCGAGGATGATCATACCTGCAATGAGAGCAAATACTGATTCGAGACAGAGTATCATAGATGCGATGGCCGGGTCAGTATATTTTTGTCCGACGACCTGAAGCGTATAAGCAACGCCGCAGGACATGATGCCGGCGTAGAGGATCGTGAACCAGGAGCCTGTGACAGACGCGAACGTCGGCAGGGCGTGTCCCAGCGCAGGATCGACGATCGGCATGATGATCAGCGAGAGGATACCCGCTACGAAGAACTGGATGCAGGACAGTTTCACGCCGTCGACCTTCGGTGAGAAGTGGTCGATAACGAGAATGTGTACCGCGAAACAGCCGGCGCATACCAGAATGATGATGTCTCCGATGTTGACACTTCCGAACCCGGACGCAGGAATGCAAAGCAGATACAGACCAACTGCTGAAGCGAAAACGCAGCACCACATGATCGGTGTGATTCTCTTTTTAAGGAAGATTCCCATGAGCGGTACGATGACCACGTACAGCGCGGTGATGAATCCTGTGTGGGATACGGATGTATAATAGAGGCCGATCTGCTGGACATTGCCTGCGGCGCAAAGGGCTAGACCGCAGCAGATGCCGCCGATAATAAGAGTCTTGTTCCAAGGCTCTTTTTCTTTTTTCTTCCTATTCATGATGAGGATGACAGGGACGAGTGCCAAGGCACCGACAACTGTTCTGATTCCGTTGAACGCAATCGGTCCGAGAAGATCCATGCCGGCCTTTTGCGCAACAAAAGCCGTTCCCCATATGATTGCTGTCGTCATGAGCAGCGCATTACCTTTGAGTTGGTTTTTCATAGTTTTCCTCCATTCTATTCATGCGTTATCGGATCAGATAAGCTGTTCATCGTTGAGAATGCTGTATATCTTGTGCATCTTGGCGAACAGGTACAACTGGACGTACGCATCAGCTGACAGTGAAATGCCAAGAACATTCTTTATCTTATCCAGCCTGTAGCGGATGGTGTTTCCGTGCTGGAACATCTTCTTTGCGGTGAGGTTCACATCGCCCCCGCAATCGACGTAGCAGAGCAAAGTATCCAGAAGGTGTGATGAGTGCTGCTCGTCATAGGCGGTCAGCGTCTCCAGCGTCTTGCGGTAAAAGACCACGTGCGGCTTGCTGTCGAGGAACGGGATGATCAGACCATCAGAACCAATCTGATCGAAAAGCTTGCGGTCCTCCCCGTTGACGAAAGCGCTGAGCGCAGCGCTGACAGCTTCCACGAGAGCTTCTTTCAAAAGTCTCAGCCAGGTCTTTGGTGATGAGGATCCGATGCAGAAATGACTGCTGTCCAGGCCGAATCCCTGAAGAATCCCGTTGAGAGATTCTTCGTCACCGGAAATTTCCTCCTCGGAAGTATATATTATCATAATACACCGGCTGCACTTGATAAAGGCGTCGCCGCTCTTGTAAATGTAAAGGTTGTGCGTGAGCGTTTTGCGGTACTGTTCAAGGGCGTATTCCAGCAGACCTTCGGAATCCGGTGAACCCGGTATGGCGCAGAAGCAAACCAGATTGTCATTAAACAGCGGATTGAGCTTCTTGGCTATATTCAGCGTCATGTCTTCGCCGCTTTCCATGAGGAACCTCAGGTAGTCCAGGGAAACCCTGTTTGCATCGTTGTAGAACACGGCCGAGCGTATGGCGAAGATAAGGTCCTCCAGGTAGGCCTCGGTATAGGTGAAGAGAGGTGTCCTGTGCATGTTTGCCATATTAATGATCTCTTCGGGAATCTGGAAGCTGTCCTGGTCCGCAACTTTGATGCCTATTGCAGCCACGTTTACGTTGAACATCGCTTTGTAACGTTCTTCCATGTTTTCCGGTTCCGGACTGGTCATATATAACGTAATGAATACGAAGTCCTCAGGGCGAAAGTCCTTTGCGATTTCCTTGGGCGTTTCCCAGTCGAGGATACTCGTTCCGGATACGTTGTTGTAGAGCCCTTTTGAATCCGAAATCAGCCTGAACGATTCGAATTCATCGAGGGACAAAAGGTCGATTACTTTAAGCATGTCGCCGCTCCTCAGGAGGCCTGTGAAAGGTACAACTTTTTAGAAAGTATACCAAGGAACTCCTCCCAATACAAGTAAAACACGGAACAATAGGCCGAGTCCATTGTAAAAATTACAAAAAACTTGGCCAAAAATGGTATGCGAAACAAGGAATCTCTGTTGAAATAGCGAAGCAAAGTGGTAAAATCAAGGCAGAACATAGATAGGAGGAATCAGCTATGAAAGATTTCAAATTCGATGTGCAGAAATTCAGAAGCAATTTCCCGGCATGCTCGCTCGAAGTTGCCGGAGCACCGATCGCTTATCTTGACGGCCCAGGCGGAACACAGCTGCCTCAGAGAGTTGTCGACGCGATCGTCGGATATCTCATCAATGACAATGCAAACGAGGGCGGTAACTTCAAGGCAAGTTACATCACGGACGAAGTAGAGCAAAAGGCTTTCGCCGCCGCGGCGGATTTCCTGGGGTGCTCACCGCAGGAAGTCGGTTTCAGTGTCGGCTCCACCCAGCACAGCTACAACTTCTCCGTCAACATCGCCAAGACTCTCAAACCGGGCGATGAACTGATCATCACCGAGATCGACCACAGATGCAACAGCCAGCCGTGGAGAAGACTGGGCAAGCTGGGCTTCGAGGTCAAGCAGGTCAGACTGGATACCGAGACGCAGCAGCTGGATTTCGAGGACTACAAATCGAAACTTTCAGATAAAACAAAGGTCGTCGCAGTCAACTGGGCAAGCAACGCCATCGGAACCATTACCGATGTCAAGAAATACATCGACCTGGCACACGAGGCGGGCGCGGTCACCGTCGTTGACGCCGTCCACTACGCAGCGCATCTGCCGGTCGACGTCAAGGCTATCGGCACAGACGTGCTGCTCTGTTCGCCGTACAAATTCTTTGGACCGCATATGGGTCTGGCGTACATGAACACGGATCTGCTCGAAAGCCTGGAGTTCAACAATGCCGGAGCGGAAGACATCGCCCACGGCAGCCGTAAGTTCCATATGGCAACCCCGCAGTACGAGTTCCTGGCAGGTCTGACGGAAGTCGTCAACTTCATTGCGGACACCGGCGCAGAGTATGCCGAGTGCTTTGAAGATGAACTCGCAGGACTAACAGGACGCAGGAGGAACGTCGTTGCCGGCATGCTGGCATTCGACGCCTACGAAGGACCGCTTTCCGAAAAGCTTAGAAGAGGTCTGCGCAGACTGCCGGGCGTCACCGTATATGGACCGGCTGAGGGTGAACCGAGAACGCCGACCGTTGCATTCACCATGGACGGTTACGCGCCTGAATTCGTCACCAAGATCCTGGGTGACAAAGGCATCAATTCATGGCACGGCGATTTCTATGCCATCGAAGTCATTTCGGCCTTCGGCCTGACCGAATCCGGCGGGCTGATCAGAGTCGGTCTGGCTCCGTATTGCACAGAATCGGACATCGACCGCACCCTGGCAACCATTGCATCCATCGCCTACGGCGAATATGACGATTATAAGTAGATAAGGGCAAAAAATAAGGACCCGAAAGTCACGAAAATGGCCTTCGGGTCCTTTTACATATGGGCGTTTGTATGATAGTATAATTATGTATGAGTATGTCCAGAACAGAAGAGAAAAACAAGACAACAAAAGAGATCATAAACGAGACGATTGCGAGGATTCAGCCTGCAGATCAGGAGATCATCGCGGAGGCTTCAGAGCGGCAGGCGAGCCTCGCCAAACCGCCGGGAAGTCTGGGACTTCTCGAGGAGATTTCCATCAGAATCGCCGGCATGACGGGAAGCGTGATCAACAAGATTGACCGGGGCTGCGTGGCGGTATTTTGTGCTGACAACGGCGTCGCCGACGAGGGGGTCGCATCGGCTCCCCAGAGCGTGACCATGGCCCAGACGGTGAATTTCACGAGAAGGCTAACGGGAGTTGGAGCTCTTAGCAGGTCATACGGGAGCGAACTTCTCATAGTTGACATGGGCGTCAAAGACGGAATTCCCGCTGAGCTTTATGTGGACGAGCCTTTTGAAGACACTCACAAGATCCTCAACAGGCGCGTAAGACCGGAGACGGGACAGACGGATAATATCGCAGTCGGCTACGACTATATCATGTCCATGGAGGAGAGGGATAATGCCATAGCCGCAGGAATTGAAGCTGCAGAGGCGATCAGTGCCCAGGGCTTTGACATCATGGGCGTAGGCGAAATGGGCGTCGGGAACACGACGACCAGCGCCGCTCTGCTTTCGGCTATCACCGGAGAAGATGCCGATGTTACGGTCGGAAGAGGCGGCGGAGTCAACGACGAAGGCTTCAATCGCAAGAAGGAAATAGTAAATAACGCTTCAGCAGCCTACAGGCAGTGGGGCGGAATACGCAAGGCTGCGCGCGGCGAGCAGCGAGAAGCGGTTCTGGATGCCCTCCAGAGCATGGGCGGGTTCGACATTTGCGCCATGGTAGGAGCATACCTCGGGGCAGCGGCATGCAGGATACCTGTCGTAATAGATGGATACATATCAGTCGTGGCGGCACTTTGCGCAGCGGTGATCGCGCCGGATGCCAGAGACTACATGATCGCATCCCACAAGTCCTATGAGAAGGGATATACTCTTGCGGTCGAGGCTCTCGGCCTCAAGCCGTTCATGTCCCTTGACATGAGACTGGGCGAAGGCAGCGGATGTCCGATCGCCTTCGAGATTATCAGGGGCGCATGCGACGTCATGGCAAACATGGCCACCTTCGATGAGGCGGCGATCAACGACGGATATCTGGAAGAGATCCGCAGAAACGAGAGATTCCAGAAATAAAGAGCCAGAAAAATAGAGACGGTAAACAATGAACGTATTGATCAGCGGCGGCTGTAAAAACGGAAAATCATACTACGCCCAGAAGCTGGCCAGAGACATGGCGCAGCAGCAGGGCAAGCCTTTGTACTATATCGCAACGATGATCCCGCGGGACGAAGAAGACCGGGCGCGCATCAGGCGCCATCTTGCGGAGCGCGACGGATGGGGCTTCGAGACCCTCGAGCAGCCGGTTCACCTGACGGCGCTGCTGGAGGATCCGTCTGTCGACAGGAGCGGCGTCTTTCTCCTGGACAGCGTGACGGCCATCATGGAGAACGAGATGTTTCAGCGCGTTGAAACAGAGGGTGCGTCGCTGAAGGGGAACGCCGGCACCACGATCGTCTTTGATGAAACGGCGCCGAGCCGCGTGGCTGCGGAGATGGAGACCTTCGCCAAAGCCACAGGGAATACGGTCTTCGTTTCTGACGGAATTTACGGAGACATGGGCGAATACAGCCGGTCCACAGAAGACTACCGCAAAGCGCTGGCCGGCGCGGACCGGACCCTTGCAAAGGCTTGTGACAGAGTTATTGAGATCACTTACGGTATGGAGGAGATCTGGAAATAGATGAAATACATCAGAGGTTTTTTAATGGCATGGGGAATGTTCTGCTGGATCCCGTGCCCGTACAAAGGATGGCGTGAAGAGGACAGACTCGCGCAGATCGGCATGTTCCCGCTGGTGGGAACCCTGATCGGTGTAATCATCTGTGCCTGCTGGTGGCTGCTCAGCTACATCGGCGCCGGAGCGATCGTGACAGGATGTCTTTTGACAGGTCTGTACTTTCTGCTGACCGGATTCATTCACCTTGACGGGTTCATGGACTGCAGCGATGCGGTGATGCCGCGCCACCCGGAGATGGAAGAGCGGCGCAGGATACTGAAGGACTCACACGTTGGAGCCTTTGCAGTGATCTGCCTGGCGCTGATGCTCGTCGTTTTCACCGGGGCCATGATCCAGACCTGCGAAACCTGGAGCCTCAAAGGCAGCATCCTCATCATTTTGATCTTCACCACGTCCAGATTTATGAGCGCCCTTGAGGTCATCCTCGATGCGCCGATGGATACCAGCCAGTACGCGGCCGGCGGAGTGCGCAAAAGCCCGGGGACTTTCCGGAACACCGTTCCGGCATTCATCATCATGCTGATCGTTCTCGCGGCTGCGGAGCTGATCATGAGCGGCTGCAGCTGGTGGTCGCTGATTGCGGAGCTTTACAGCAATATCGTCTTCGTGGTGATCGTGCTGGCGGAAGCCTTTGTTGCAAAGAGCGACATCCGAAAGCTGGGCGGCATGAGCGGTGACATTTCCGGACACATGATCACCATTGGCGAAATGCTGGGTTTGCTGGCGCTGGCCCTCATCGTTTAGAAGCGGAGCAGACAGGAGGACATATGGAACTGATCTTCGGAGGTGCGTATCAGGGGAAACTCGATTACGTCAAAGATAATTATGAATACAGCAGGATCTGCGACTGCTCAGACGGACGGGAGCCGGACTTCGATGCGGACGTCATTTACGGCATCGAGGGTTTTGTAATGGAATGTGCAAAGGCCGGACGGGAAGCGAAGGATTTCTTCAAAGACCGCGAGACGCTTCTTGGAGATAAGCTCCTCGTCATGACCGACACGTCACAGGGCGTCGTGCCGATCGATAAAAATGTCCGCGCCTTCAGGGAGATGAACGGCAGGCTTATGCTGTACCTCGCAGAAAAAGCGGAGCATGTTACCAGAGTATTCTGCGGCATCGGGAAGAGACTGAAATAGAGGGGACCGGAAAAGAGATGAAATCTAAAATCGTACTTATCAGACATGGAATCACGACGGGCAACGTGCGGCGTCTCTACTACGGGGCTACCGATGTGCCTCTCGCCGACAAGGGAGAAAAGCAGCTGGAAGAACTGCGGGACGACGGACTCTATCCGATCAATGACAGTGCCCAGTTCTTTACGACGGGAATGCTGCGTACGGAGCAGACCCTCAGGATCATCTATGGAGAACGTGAACACGAAGTCATCGAGGATCTGAAGGAACTGGACTTCGGAATCTTCGAGATGAAGTGCTATGAGGAGCTGGAGGGAAATCCGGACTACGAAGAGTGGATCAGCGCAAAAGATGAAGCGATGCCACCTCCAAACGGCGAAAGCATAATGAATTTTAAGAAACGAATTCGCCGCGGATTCAAGGAACTTTTGATTAAACACGAGCTGCATATCCTCAGACTGAGAAACCGCGGAGAAGAGGCCATGAGCATCTGCATCTGCCACGGAGGCACTATTTCAGGCATTCTCAACGATTTGTGGCCTGACAGATACGACTATTTTTACAGTTGGATCCCGGATCCGGGACACGGATACGTGCTCACCATGGAGGACGGCAAAATCGTGAGCGACGAAAGGTTCTAAGCCTTGCAACCACTATACTTTAGATTTGTTAAGCATTGCCTTTTCAGGCATATAAATATGTTATAATTTCGTGAGGAGTGACACACAAAATGGAAAACAAAGAGAAGAAGAAAATCATCACAATCAGCCGTGAATTCGGAAGCGGTGGAAGGATCATCGGCAAGCGTCTTGCAGAGAAACTGGGCGTACCGTATTACGACAGAGAGCTGCTCGACAGAATCGCCGAAGAATCCGGCTTTTCCAAGGAAATGATCGAGACGGCAGAGAAGAAGGCCAAGAACGGATTCCTGTACAGCCTGGCTTCAGCCATGGGTACCGGTGAAGCGGGTCCTGAGAATCTCAGCCTGAACGAGAGATTTTTCCTGGCACAGTTCGACACGATCAGAAGGATCGCGGAAGAAGGTTCCTGCGTTATCGTAGGAAGATGCGCGGACTACATCCTCAGGGGATATCCGTATGCGACCAACGTCTTCATCTATGCGGAAGAAGCTGACAAGATCAAGAGAGCGGTCGAAGAATACGGCATCCCGGAAGACCAGGCAAGGAAGGTCATGAAGGAAACGGACAAGGCGAGAGCCAACTACTACGCTTACCACACCGGAAGGAAGTGGGGCGAGCACGTCAACTTCAACCTCTCACTCGACAGCGGATACCTGGAGATCGAGGACATCGTAGATCTGATCATCGAGTACTCCGACAAGCAGATCTGGAGACAGTCGACGCTGGACTAACCGCGGTATGATCAGAGTAAGAAGCATGTACTTCAGCGGAACGAAGACGACCCGCAAAGTCGTAGAGCGTATCGCTGATAGACTATATGAGGACCTGAAGGACTCGGGACTTGCAGAGGTCACGAGAGCAGGCAGCATTGACTTCACCCCGCCGGGGGCGAGGGAAGTGCCCTACGCTTTCGACGCGGAGGACGTCGTTGTCTTCGGCACGCCGGTCATCGCCGGCAGAGTGCCTAACGTGCTGCTGAGCTTCCTGGACACGCTGGAAGGCGGCGGCGCAAAGGCCATCCCCGTCGTTTTGTACGGCAATCGGGACTTTGACGACGCGCTCATCGAACTGAGGGACATCCTGACAGGCAAAGGCTTCAAGCCCTTCGCTGCAGGCGCATTCATCGGGGAGCATTCTTTCTCAAGGACCCTCGCTGCAGGCAGGCCTGACGAGCAGGATCTGGAAGTCGCAGACGCTCTCGCAAAGGCAGCCGCCGGCAAGCTTTTGCAGGAGACACGCGAAGGTGCGGCGGCATTGGACGTGCCGGTCGCAGTCGACGGACAGACACCTTACAGGCCTTACTACAAACCGAGAGACCGTCAGGGAAATCATATCAATATTTTGAAAGTCAAACCGAAGCTGGACGCGGATAAGTGCGACGGCTGCGGGATATGCGTCCGCGAATGCCCGATGGGGTCCATCAGCGACGCGGCGCCCGGCATCGTCAGCGGGATATGCATCAAATGCTGCGCCTGCGAGAAGCTTTGCCCGCAAGGGGCGATATACTTCGACGATCCCGGATATCTATATCACAAAGAAGAACTTGAACTTGGGTTCGCAGACAGAAAAGAGCCCAAAATATACACATGAAAGGAAACCGACTCATGACAAAGGACAAGGGAACATACTACATCAGTACGCCGATTTATTATCCAAGCTCGAACCTGCACATAGGACACACCTACTGTACAGTCATGGCCGACGCTATGGCGAGGTTCAAGCGACTGCAGGGATATGATGTCATGTTCCTGACAGGTACGGATGAACACGGTCAGAAAATACAGCAGTATGCTGACGCCAAGGGCGTGACACCGCAGCAGTATGTTGACGAAGTCGTCGCCGGCATCAAGGAACTCTGGAAGACGATGGAGATCTCCTATGATGACTTCATCAGAACGACAGAACCGAGACACATCAAGCGTGTTCAGGCGCTGTTCATGAAGATGTACGAAAAGGGCGACATCTACAAGGGCGAATACGAAGGATGGTACTGCACTCCTTGCGAATCCTTCTGGACGGAGAACCAGCTTGTCGACGGCAAGTGCCCTGACTGCGGACGTCCTGTAACAAAGGCAAAGGAAGAAGCTTACTTCTTCAAGATGAGCAAGTATGCGGATAAGCTGCTTGAGCTCTTCAGAGAGAATCCAGACTTCCTCGTGCCTGAAACGAGAAGAAATGAAATGGTCGCTTTCGTTGAACAGGGACTGGAGGATCTTTGCATTTCCAGATCATCCTTTGACTGGGGCATTCCTGTTCCGATCGACGAGAAGCATGTAATATACGTATGGCTCGATGCACTTTCGAACTATATCACAGCTCTGGGCTGGCCGGACGAACCGGAAAAGTACAACCACTACTGGCCGGCTGACGTTCACCTGGTCGGCAAGGAAATCGTCAGATTCCACTCGCTGATCTGGCCGGCAATGCTCATGAGCGCAGACCTGCCTCTGCCGAAGCAGGTCAGAGGACACGGCTGGCTGCTTCTTGGCGGAGAGAAAGTCTCCAAGTCAAAGGCCGCCAAGGGACAGGACGTTATCGATCCGGTAGTCCTCATCGAAAGATACGGTATCGATGCGCTGAAGTACTTCCTGCTGAGAGAGTACACCTTCGGTCAGGACGGCATGTTCACCAATGAGGTTATGCTCAAGAGAATGAACTATGATCTGGCAAACGACCTGGGCAACCTGGTTTCCAGAACCGTCAGCATGATCGAGAAGTACAATGGCGGATTCGTTCCGGATCTCACAGAAGAAGGCAAGTGTGTCCCTGGCGAAGACGGTATCGACTACGATGCGCAGCTGAAGGAGGTCGCCCTCGGCGCAGCTCCTAAGGTCGAAGCGCAGATGGACGATTTCAAATTCAATATGGCTCTCGAAGAGATATGGGTACTCGTAAGAAGAGCCAACAAATATATCGACGAGACGATGCCTTGGGTTCTCGCCAAGGATGAGGCATCCAAGCCAAGACTGGACAACGTGCTTCACAACCTGGCAGAAGCCATCAGAATCATCTCGGTACTGATCCATCCGTTCATGCACACCACATCGGATGCCATCAGAAAGCAGATGGGACTCTGGTATGCAGACGTTGCATGGGAAGACGCATTCACATTCGAAGCAATGTGCGGTGAGCAGGTGAAGAAGGGCGACGCCATCTTCCCGAGACTCGACATCGAGAAAGAACTCGAAGAGCTTTATGCGCTGGGCGCACAGGCTGCCGGCGGCGATGTCAACATCCCGCTCGAGCTCAAGGATGAGATCGTTTACGACGATTTCGACAAGATCGACCTGAGAGTCGGAACCATCCTCGAGGCCGAGAAGCATCCGAAGGCAGACAAGCTTTTGGTCTTCCAGGTGAAGATGGGAACAGAGAAGCGTCAGATCATCTCCGGCGTTTCAGAATACTTCAAGCCGGAAGAATGCATCGGCAAGAAGGTCGTCGTAGTAGCAAATCTGAAGCCGAGAAACCTTCGCGGTCTGGAATCAAAGGGCATGATCCTTTATGCGGACAACGAGGTTGACGGCAAGACGAGATATGAATTCGTTACAACTGTAGCTGAAGACGGAAATTCTGTAGAGTAGATCGCGAAAGAGGTCTTAAGGTATGAAGAAAAAGAGCACTAAAATCCTGAAAAAAGCGCTTTGCTTTGCCGTGATATTGACCATGGCCCTTACGATATTCCCGCTCAGCGGAGGGGAATCGCATGCGGCTTCATTCAACGCGGACAACCCGGTTAGAAACCTCAAGGCAACTTCTGCCAACTATAACCATATAGCATTGACGTGGAGCGCCTTTGACGGGGCAACCGGCTATTTGATTTATCGCGCAAAGAGCAAAGACGGCAAGTATATGTTCCAGGGAAAAACAGAGGGACTTTCGTTTAAGTGCAAAGGCAAAATGAACAAGGTCTACTATTTTAAGGTGCGCGCATATAAGAAGAGCGGTGATAAGGTCAAGCGAAGTCATTTCAGCAGCATCGTGTCAAAGAAAGCGACATTGGCCAAGCCGGTACTGAGTATGAAACTTTACAGTTCCAAGGTTCTGGTCAGCTGGAACAAGGTCAACGATGCAACAGGTTATCAGGTTCGCAGGGCTAAAAGTTCAAAGGGTGAATATACTGCTCTGAGAAAAACAAAACTGACATACTTTGAGAATAAAAAAGTCAAAAAGCAGAAGGTCTACTACTACAAAGTCCGCGCGTACAAGGTCATAAAGGGCGAAACCTACTATGGCCCTTACAGTAAGGTCATGAAGGGAAGGACCAAGATCGCTACGCCGATAAATGTAAACATGACCGCCACGGCGGAAGGGCTGATGATTAACTGGCATAGATGGACCAACGCAAAGGGATATGAAGTCTACAGAGCCACTAGTGCAGACGGCGTTTACACAAGGATGTCAGACGTATCATCGCCTACGTATACGGATAAAACCATTGTAAAAGGCACGAAGTATTATTACAAAGTCCGCGCATATGTAAAGCTCAGCGGCATAAGATATTATGGTGATTTCTGTAAACCGGTCATGGGTTACATAAATGATGGATCACCGATCGTCAAAGTCAAGCAGACGGCGTATTCAGTTAAGCTGTCGTGGCAGGGTTTTAGCGATATAACCGGATATGAGGTTTACAGAGCCACAAGTGCCGACGGCAGCTACAAAAAGCTGGGAATCAACACGAAGAGCCCGACTTGGGAAAACGACGAACTGGAACTTGACAAAATATATTATTACAAAGTCAGGACATACAAGAAGTCCGGCGGCAAGACCAAGTACGGTCCATATTCATTCCCTGTAGCCGGTGCGACGAAAGTAAAGGCTCCAACCAGCATCAAGGGTTCAGCACAGACCAGCGGAATACAGCTTACATGGGCTGCATCAAAGAACGCCATCGGCTATCAGATCAAGCGAGCCACATCTGCTGACGGAACCTATTCATATATTGGAACCGCAACAGGAACTTCATATTTTGATAAGAGCAATCTTACCAAGGGCAAAAAATACTATTACAAGATTCGCGGCTATATGAAGCTCAACGGCACGACCTATTACGGCGTGTACAGCAGCACATCTGCAACCCGTGACAAGGTTGTAAGCATTGCTGTGGATTGGCTGGGCTGCAAGGAATCTAATGGCTCTCACAAGAAGATCATCGATCTTTACAACTCCAATCTGGCTCCGGGCTGCGGCAAAATGAACTACTACGCGCCATGGTGCGCAACGTATGTGTCTGCAGTTGGAATCAAAGCAAAGGCTACAGACATCATCGTACGTCACAGCTATTGTCCGACGATGCTGAGCACATACAAGAAAAAGGGCCAGTATTCATCAAAGAAGAGCCGCACGCCGAAGCCTGGCGATATCATATTCTACGACTGGAACAGGAACGGCAGCCCTGACCACGTGGGAATGATCGTCAGCTGCAGTGGTTCGACGGTCAAGGCCATCGAAGGAAACAAGAACGACGCAGTTGGTTACAGAACATTCTCCAAGGGCTACACGTACATCCAGGCCTATGGACTGCCGCCGTATTCGTCAAACGATAACGGCGTGAAGTACGCAGATGCTTCAGACACAATGTATGCAGGCACTGCCCGAACGACAAAGTTTGGATTGCCGATATTCTCCAGAGGCAGCAGCGTAGTTTATGCGGAGTCCGAAACAGAACCGATTATTGCCGAGGATGCTCTCGAGGAAGCCGGTATCGACGCAACACAGCCGGACGGTTATTCCGATATAGGCGATGAATATGACGTAGCGGAAGAGAAGATGAGCGTTGGCTGCGGAGAGGAAACGACAGAGCTTGAAAAGATGAAGTTCATGATCAAGACCCTCCGAAAAGAAGCCGACACATCAGAACTTGAGGACTGCACAGAGAGCGAATACTATGCCGCATTCCTCTACAAGCTTTGTATGGAGGCGGGTATCGACGCCTGCATCTATACGGAAGAAGATGAGCACGGAGAAAAGTACGCATGGGTAGAAGCAACGCTCGACGGACAGCTGTATCAGATCGATCCTTCCGAGGAGGATTGCAAGCCTGAAGAGTACACGCCTGAAGTCACCGACTGCAGCGATCCGGACGCGGCGGTAGCAGACGATTCCGCAGAAGAAACAGAATAAGAGAGGCGCATATGTTATTTGACTCACACGCACATCTGAACAATGAAGACAATACGCCTCAGATGCTTGAGGAACTGATAGAGACGATCGAAAGATCGTCTCTTGATTATGTCATGGATATCGGCTTCGACCTGGAGAGTTCCCGGAGAGCGGCGGCCAATGCCGAGAGGCTGTCATGGTGCTACGCCGCTGTGGGATGTCATCCCCACGATGCCAAGACCATGGACGAGCAAAAGCTGGAAGAAATCCGCACCCTCGCTTCTAAGGACAAAGTCATGGCCATCGGAGAAATTGGTCTTGATTTCTATTATGACAGAAGCGAACGTGACGTACAGCGAGAGTGGTTCAGGAAGCAGATCCGTCTTGCCAATGAACTGAAGATGCCGATCGTCATCCATGCCCGTGAAGCGGACCAGGAAGTCATGGATATATTAAAGGAAGAAGGAGCTTTTTCGGATGAGCGAAAGAGCTGGTTCCCGAAGCGGCCGGATCCGGAAGGATTCGCATCAGGCACACCCGGAGAGGCGGATGATGCCAGAGTGCTTCTTCACTGTTTTTCGGGGAGCGCAGAGCTTGGCAGGCAGTACGTGAAAATGGGAGCGACCTTAAGCATCGCAGGTCCCGTCACATACAAGAATAACAAGAAGACGGTTGCTGTAGTTGATGCGGTACCGATCGACTTTCTCCTCGTGGAAACGGATTCGCCGTTCCTGACGCCGGTGCCGTACAGAGGGCAGAGAAACGTCCCTCCTAACGTGGAGTACACAGCAAGAAGGGTCGCCGAAATAAAAGGACTGTCCTACGAAGAGACAGCACAGAAAACAAAAGAAAATGCCAAAGGGTTCTTTGGCATTGAATAAAGTATATTTCTAAAAGGGAACGATCAAAGGCCGGACCGGAAGAAGTCTTCCAAATCGTCGACCGGCAGTTCGTGCATTTTGCAAAGCCCCGGGCGCATTGGATATACGAGAATAATCGTATCGCCATGCGCTTTTTTGTCGCCCTTTGCGGTCTCTGCAAGTACGGCAGCGCCGATGCTTCCTGCCTGTGTGAGCAGCTCGCTGACATCAAAGCCCAGTTTTGCCAGGAGATTTCCGAGCAACTCTGCGTTGCCTTTGGACGCCCAGCCTTTATGCTCCGCAGCTGCAGATTCGATCAGCATACCTGCTGCCACCGCACGTCCATGAGAGATTTCATAGCCGCTGCATGTCTCAATGGCATGACCTGCCGTATGACCGAAGTTGAGCAACCGCCTGACGCCGGTCTCCCGCTCATCTTTCTCAACGATACGCGCTTTAACGGCAAGCGCTTTCAGGATCAGATCCGTCAGCGCATCTCCGGTCATTGTGCGAATATCTCCGTCTGCAAGATCGCGCAGCAAAGACGGATCTCCAATCATGCCCGCTTTGACCATTTCGGACAGACCGTCCTGCCACAGGTCCTCTGTCAGAGTTGTGAAGACGTCCGTGTCGGTGAGTACAAGCTCCGGCTGCCAGAAAGCGCCCGCCAGGTTTTTGCCTGCCCGGAGATTGACACCGGTCTTGCCGCCAACTGACGCATCCACACAGGCCAGAAGCGTGGTCGGAATCTGAACGAACCTGATACCGCGCATATATGTCGCCGCGGCAAAGCCTGTCAAATCCCCTGTCACACCGCCGCCTAGAGCGAGGAGCGCATCCTCTCTGCTGAAGCGGCTGTTCGCCAGAAGATCCAAAATCTCGCCTGCGGTCTCTAAGGACTTGTGATCCTCACCCGGCGTGAACGTATATTCATATACATCAAAACCGGCAGACAAGAGGCTTTGATAGATGGCGCTTTGCTCACCGCCATAAAGAGCCCTGACATTCTCGTCTGAAACGATGCATATTTTACAGGCCGGAAGGACCTTGGATATGCATCTTCCGGCCTTGTAGAGAATGCCGCTGCCGATTGCGATTTCATACTGTTTGGAGCAGTTGATTGTAAGCGTTTTCATTGATCTCTGTTTTATGAATCAGTTCGGTTTCTTCTGAAGCTCGATGTCAATGGACAGCTCCTGATTGTTTCTGACGACCTTGAACGTGAGCTTGTCTCCAACTTTATGCGAAGAGATAACAGAAGTCAAGTCATCTATCGTTTCGATGCTCTGGCCATCGACTTCAGCGACCAGATCTCCTGCTTCGAAGCCGGCCTTCTTCGCGGTATCCGTATCTACTGAGTAGATATATACCGATGAAGTGCTGCTGCCAAAGAAGAAATCAAAACCGCTGCTTCCTTCTGTATAGGTCATTCCGGTCCATGGTCTGTCTTCCGTGACATAATCGCCGTTTATGATCTTCTGTGCCACATCGGCTGCAGTGTTGATTGGGATCGCAAAGCCCAGTCCCTCGACATCAGAACCGGAAGACTTGGCAACGACCAATCCAATGAGCTGTCCGTCTCCGTTGAACAGACCGCCGCCGGAGTTGCCCGGATTGATAGAGCTGTCCGTCTGGAGAAGAGACATATTTTTGCCGTCGATAGAAATCTGTCTGTCGGTGGCGCTGATGATACCTGCTGTGACGGTTCCGCCCAGTTCACCAAGCGGGTTTCCGATGGCTACAGCGAGATCGCCGACTGCCAGTTCGTCGCTGTTTCCGTAAGTGGCAGGTGTAAGCCCTGAGGCGTCTATTTTGATTACAGCAACGTCATTGATGTTGTCCGTTCCGACCAGCTTCGCCTCGTAGGATTTCTTGTCTGCTGTTGTAACGGTAATCTTTCCTGCGCCTTCGATGACGTGATTATTGGTCATGATGTAGCCGTCTTCACTGATGATGACCCCGCTGCCGGCGCCTTCAGTAACGTACTGCTGCATCCACGAGTCAGACATCACGCCTTCGGTTTTGATTTCAACAACACTTGACTTGGCTTTCTTGGTGATTTCCTGAATCGTCATGTTGCTGCCGGTGGCGCTTTCGAGAGTATATCCGGAAGTGGAACCTGCCGGAGTCGCCGTTGCGGCAGGCGTTGAAGATGTCGTGATCCCGTTACCCAGGAAGTGATCATATGCCATTGCTCCGCCGAAGCCAAAGAGCGACGACAGGAGCACGCAGCAGATGACAAGCACAGCTACAGAACGGCGCGTGAATGCAACCCGATGCGGTTTCTTCTTTCGGTTGTCTTCGTAATTGTTCCACGACGCCTCTTCCGCTGATTCAGCGATCGGCTCATCTGTCGTGAAGAATGGCTCGTATTCTGATGTCTCTGTTTGATCTTTCTTTCTGTTGAACATATTTGTCCCCCGTAACAAATGGTATTTATAGAATTTCCCCTTCTGAAAAAACTATACTAATAAATTATGTTAATTTGGTGTAGAAAAAGTGTTTTTATGGTACACTTTAATAGTATTTTGTTAAAAAGGAAGAGGGACATTGAGCAAGGCAATCATTGCAATTGATAAGAGCAAATCATTTAGAGTATACGTCACGATAACCACGGATCTGGTGCAGGAGGCGGTAACGATCCACGACACGACGCCGGTAACCTCCGCGGGTCTGGGGCGCGTTCTGACGGCAGCCGGACTCATGGGCATCATGATGAAGAATCCGCAGGACAAGCTGACCATCAATTTCAAGGGCGACGGTCCCGCCGAGCAGATCCTGGCGACGGCCTACGGCAACGGAAACGTCAAAGGCTACGTGGCAAACCCGCATGTGGATCTGCCGCTTACGGAAGACGGCAAGCTCGACGTCGGCGGCTCCCTTGGCATCGGTGACCTGACGGTGATCAGAGACATCGGCCTCAAGGAACCATACATGGGAACCATAGCCTTTGTTACGGGAGAGATCGCAGACGATTTGACGGCATACTTCTACATCTCGGAGCAGCAGAACACATCGGTTGCCCTGGGCGTCAGAGTCGAGCCGGATTACCATATCGGTGCGGCGGGCGGCATGATCATACAGATGCTGCCGGATCCGGCGGAGGGCGCCATCGACGTACTGGAAGAGATGATCGGCAAGATGGAGCCGCTCACGACATACATCACCAGGCTTACAGAAGAGGGCAAAACCCTCAGCGAAGAGGGTCTGGTACGCGAGCTTTTGGACGAGATCTTCGCAGAGATCCCGGAGGAATATAAGCCGGAGGTTCTGGAGACGCGGGACATCCAGTGGAACTGCGACTGCAGCAGGGAACGTATCGAGCAGGTGCTCATGGCGATCGGCAGAGACGACCTGCAGCAGATCATCGAGGAAGACGGACACGCCGAGCTTCAGTGTCATTTCTGCCTCAGTAAATATGAATTCAACAGAGAGGAACTTCAGGAGATCCTTGATAAAATATGAAAGACGTACTTGTAAAAATCAAAAGCAGACAAATCAATAACGAGACCGGTGAAGACGAAATGGAATTCGTAACGGAAGCCAAACTCTACAAGAGAAACGGCACGATCTATCTTCTCTATGACGAGAGCGAATTCAGCGGAATCCCGGGATGCAAGACCAGACTCAGGCTGCGCGGCGACCAGCTGCAGATGAAAAGGCTTGGGGACGGCGCAGGAGTCGGTAACGAGATCCTCTTCACGAAGGGGCAGCGTTTTACCGGGCTTTATGATACGCCTTTTGGACCTATCGAACTCGAGGTGCTGACCAATGAGCTGGCCGGCGACATCACGGAGGAAGGCAAAGGCTCCATCGATGTCGACTACGATATCAGTCTCAAAGGACTCGCCGAGGGCAGGAACACCCTTAACATCACGTTAATGTAACTTTTGTTTTAATATAGGAGGAACCATATCATGATGAACCAGAAATTCGCCAAAATCGTAGCTATCGCTTTGGCTATTATCATGGTGGTAACTACATTGACGATGGCGGTCGTCTTTTGGATATAGTTGCTTCGAAGGAGAAAATCATGAAGAAGATAGGTTTTAGCGCAGAGAAATATATTGAGGAGCAATCCAAATATATTCTCGAAAGAATCGAAAGAGGCGGCGGAGACAGACTCTATCTCGAGTTCGGCGGCAAACTCGTTCAGGACAAGCACGCCATGAGAGTTCTCCCCGGCTTCGATGAAAACGCGAAGATCAAGCTTTTGCAGAGGATGAAGGATCAGGCGGAGATTATCATCTGCGTCTATTCCGGAGACATCACGACGAACAAGACGAGGCAGGACTTTGGAATCACCTATGACCTGGAAGTCCTGAGGCTGATCGACGTTTTCAGAAAGTATGACCTCGAGATCAACAGCGTTGTCGTCACAAGGTACGAAGAGGAGTCCGCAGCGGTCAACAAGTTCATCAACAAGCTGAACCGACGCGGCATCAAGACCTACAAGCACAGATTCACAAAAGGCTATCCGACTGACGTCGATACCATCGTCAGCGAAGAAGGATACGGAGCCAATCCGTATATCGAAGTCACGAAACCTCTGGTCGTCGTTACAGGCCCGGGCGGGGGCAGCGGTAAGCTTGCCACAAGCCTTTCGCAGCTGTATCACGAGAACATTCGCGGACGCAAGGCCAGATATGCGAAGTTCGAGACGTTCCCGATCTGGAACATTCCGCTCAAGCACCCGGTCAATGTTGCCTATGAAGCGGCAACGGCAGATCTGAAGGATGTCAATATGATCGACTCCTTCCATCTGGAAGCGTATGGTGAGCTGGCGGTAAATTACAACAGAGATCTGGAAGTATTCCCGGTCGTAAAGAGAATCATCGAAAAGATCACAGGCGAGGAGGCGGAGTACAAGTCGCCTACCGACATGGGCGTCAACAGAGCAGGCTTCAGCATCATCGACGATGACGTATGCAGAGAAGCCGCATGTCAGGAGATCATCAGAAGATATATCATCGCGGAATGCGACTACAAGAAGGGCAAGATCGGCGAAGATATTCTGGAGAGAGCAAAGCTCCTCATGGATGACATGAATCTCCGCGTGGAAGACAGACCTGTCGTCGTACCTGCGAGAGATTACGCCGAGCAGAAGCGTGCCTCAGATGAGAGATACACCAATGTGGTCGTCATGGCGATGGAACTTCCTGACGGAACGATCATTACCGGCAGGAGCTCGAGAAGAATGGTGGCGGCTGCAGCAGCTATCCTGAACGCGGTCAAGAGTCTCAGCGGCATTTCAGATGAGATCCACCTGATCTCGCCGAACATCCTCTCAAGCATACAGGATATGAAGACAGCAGTGCTCAAGTCAGAGAAGACGAGTCTGAACTGTGAAGAGGTCCTGAACGCACTTGCCATCTCGGCGACGACGAACCCGACGGCAGAACTTGCAGCGTCGAAACTTGTAGACCTCAGGGGATGCCGCGCGCACTGTACGGCAATTCTGAGCGATAAGGACGAGGCGACGCTCAAGGCTCTCGGCATCGACGTGACCAGTGATCCGGATTACATCACAAACAATCTGTACTACGGTTAATCAAAACATATCATATAGGATGAAGTTAATAGGAAAGCGGCAGAAAATGATCTGCCGCTTTTTTACTTGCTGTCTTCTGGGTCCGCGAACGAATACGAAATCTTTAAGGCGATCAAATCATCCAACGGCACATCATAAAAATCCGCGAGAATGCAGACTGTGACCAGACTCGGAACGGCAGCGCCGTTCTCGCATTCACAGTAGTGTCGTCTCGACATGTGGACCTTCTCGCTGATCTGCTCCTGGCTCATGCCTTTGAGCATTCTCAGAAACCTCAGATTGTTAGATAGATTGTCGTAGATTCCGTTTACACGGCTGTTTTTTTTGAGACACATATATTCCTCCTTCCCAAAACTACGGTAACGACCATCCAACTAGCTCAATCAACTAGCTATAATGCCAATTATAGAGATACAAGTGAGGTAAAGAACGGACTCGTCGAGGATTTGTGAAGATACAGTTGAAGAAGATGGCTAAAATGGATAAAATGAGAAGAGATATAGAGAGGAAAGTAAAGATGGACATCAAAGTAAACATAGAAGGACTCGCGCTGGACGCCGGCGCAATCGAGAAAAAAAGAGCAGATGCAAGCAAGTCGCTCGACAGACTTTGGTCGGGCAGCGAAGATATGACGGGATGGGTCCAGGCGCCGATCAATGTCAACGAGCAGGAACTGGAATTCATACTCAATGCGGCAGACGTGGTGAAACATGAAGCGGACCTGTTCGTCGTCGTTGGAATCGGCGGTTCATATCTGGGCGCAAAGGCCGCGATCGAGGCGCTGCCAAAGACGGAGAGCGGAACACCGGTCAGGTTCTTTGGAACAAACTTCTGCACCGACTACTACAGAGAAGTGATCGCGGAAATGAAGAGCAAGAAGCCGATTCTCTGCGTCATTTCAAAGTCCGGAAACACCACAGAGATCAGGGCCGCCTTTGACACGCTCAAACCGGTCATGGAGGAGAAGTACGGAAGCCGCGAGGAAGCGGCCAAGAGAATTCTGGCGGTCACCGATGAAAAGGACGGTTCTCTCAGAAAAGAAGCCGATGAAAACGGATACACGACGATGGTGATTCCGAAGAATATCGGCGGCAGATATTCGGCGCTGACGCCGGCAGGGCTTTTGCCGATGGCTGTAAGCGGCATCGACATCCGCGAGCTTCTCGGCGGAGCCAAGGACATGGCCACATCACCGGACTGGGACGACCACGGCACCGACTACGCTATCGCTCGACACCTCATGCAAAAGCAGGGCAAAACCATGGAGGTCATCGCCATGTGCCACTCCAGGCTCGGTTATCTTGGCGAGTGGATCAAGCAGCTGTACGGCGAGAGCGAAGGCAAGAACGGTCAGGGGCTCTGGCCTGCGACGTTGACATACTCTACGGACCTGCACTCCATGGGACAGTATATCCAGCAGGGCAGACAGAACTTCTTCGAGACAGTCGTCTCCGTTGACGACCCGCAGTACACGATCACCATTCCGGAAGGGACCCTCGAAGGCAAGACCATTGAAGAACTGAACCGGGCCATGACCAGAGGCGTTATCAACGCCCACAGAGGCGCGGGCATTCCGGTGGCGGAGATCCATATCCCGAAGCTCGACGCGTATTACTACGGTCAGCTTTTGTACTTCCTCGAAACCACCTGTGCGGTGACTGCAATGCTGGACGGCGTCAACCCCTTTGACCAGCCGGGCGTCGAGGCGTATAAGGCGGAAATGAGAAAACTGCTGGGCATTTAGAAGAACTTTGTTAAAAAATTGTTTATACCTCGAAATGTGTTTACATTTAGGGACATTGAGAGTATAATATATGCTGTTGAAAACAGTTAATAATTTAACAATCAGTCAATGATTGACAAAGGAGGATATTAATCATGAAAACAATTGGCGTACTTGGATCAGGTACTATGGGCGCTGGCATCATGCAGGTTTGCGCAATGGCTGGATACAATGTTGTACAGAGATCCAGAAGACAGACTTCCGTTGACGGCGGCAGAGCAACTGTCGAAAAGAACCTGAGCAAACTCGTCGCAAAGGAAAAGATCTCACAGGAAGACATGGATGCTGCAATGGCAAGAATCTCCGGATCAACTGACATCAGCATCATCGCTGAAGCTGACTTCGTTATCGAAGCAGCCACAGAGGACATGGAAGCCAAGAAGGCTCTGTTCAAGGAGCTGGATGAGCTCTGTAAGCCAGAGGCTATCATCGCAACAAACACTTCCGCTCTTTCGATCACTGAGATCGCTGCAGCAACCAACAGACCTGACAAAATTATCGGAATGCACTTCTTCAATCCTGTTCCAATGATGAAACTGGTAGAAGTTGTTAAGGGTCTTGCTACTTCAGAGGAGACAAGAGAAGCTGTACTGGCACTCTGTGCTGACCTGAACAAGACGCCTGTAGACGTAGAAGAAGCTCCTGGATTCGTTGTTAACAGGATCCTGATCCCTATGATCAACGAAGCAGTTGGCATCCTGGCAGACGGCGTTGCCGATGCAGAAGGCATCGACACTGCTATGAAGCTTGGAGCAAACCACCCAATGGGACCTCTCGCACTGGGAGATCTGATCGGACTGGACGTTTGCCTGGCTATCATGGAAACTCTGTACACTGAATTTGGTGACACCAAGTACAGACCTCACCCACTTCTCAAGAAGATGGTAAGAGCAAACAAGCTGGGAAGAAAGACCGGCGTAGGTTTCTTCGACTACAGCAAATAAAAAGCAAATTGACAGTTGAAACGAGGCACAGACTATCCGGTCTGTGCCTTTTGTTTTTCTTGTCTGAAATTGCAGCCATGCCAAATTGCCATGGCACAGCTCAGAGCGATGTATCGCTAAACGTGGACGTGCGGCTCCCCTTAAGACGCAGGTGCGCGCCTGGCGCGATACCAAATATTGGTAATTCTTGAGGCTGTATTAGTTTTTCTACAAAAACCACAATTAATGCTCGCAAAAGGCCTTTCCCAAGGGCATATTGTTGCACTTGTTTGCAGTTTCTGAAGAAATCTCAAAAAAGCTACAATAAAAAGCAGATTTATTTGCAGCTTTTTCGGTTACCGAATAAAAGCCGCAAATTACGCATGAAAGGAAGTTATCAAGAAGTCATGATATTGCATATGGTTGCAGTTTTTAACGATAATTCGCGAAAACTACAACAAAAGCCTGACGAATGCATCATATAACAATTCTTGCCATTCTCAGCAAACAAGTGTATATTATGGGTGTTAGAAATCTTCAATCATTACCCAATCTGAAATGAGTTCTCATCAAGGTAAGCATTCTTAAAGATTTCCCGTTTGAAATACAACCTATAATCTGAGAAAGGATTTTTCTATGTGGAAAACAATGGACGAAGCCACTTTGAAGTCTAAGAAAGTGGCGGAATTAAAAGAGATCGCCAAAACGTTCGGACTCAAAGGCTACGAGAAAATGCGCAAGGCTGAGCTTGTCGCTGCCCTTATGAACGACGATGATGCAAAGGCACCAAAGGCGCCGGAGACGCCGACCGCACCGGAACCGGAGACGCCGGCTGCACCTGCAGAGCAGGCGCCGGCAGATGATACAAAGGCTGCACCGGCAGAGCAGGCCGAGCAGACGCCGCGCAACAACCAGCGCAAAAAAGGCACCCGCGTGGGCAAAGGTCAGAGACCGCCGGAAGAGGTCGTTCCGGATAAGGACGACAGATATGAAGCGGAAGGAATCCTGGACATGGCCGACGACGGCTTCGGTTTCCTCAGGTTCAACAACTTCCTGACCAGCGACAAGGACATCTATGTGGCACCGGCTCAGATCAGGAGATTCAGACTTAAGACCGGCGACAAGGTCAAGGGCATCTGCAGACCGCCAAAGGGCGACGCCAGATTCGGCGCTTTGCTTTACGTTGTCAGCGTCAATGGAGACGAACCTGGAGTCGCAATCAGACGTCCGGACTTCGAATCGCTGACGCCGATTTTCCCAAGAGAAAAATTCGTACTGGAGGACAGGAGAGAACTGGCCCTCCGAATCATAGATTTGATCGCACCGATCGGCAAAGGCCAGAGAGGCCTAATCGTGGCGCCGCCAAAAGCGGGCAAAACGGTGCTCCTCAAGAAGATGGCCAACGCCATTGAAAAGAAGTACCCGGATGTTGAGATGATCGTTCTCCTCGTTGACGAAAGACCGGAGGAAGTCACCGACATGAAGCGCAGCCTGATTAACGAAAAGAGCGAAGTCATCTACTCAACTTTCGACGAGCTGCCGCAGCATCACGTCAAGGTCGCCGAGATGGTACTCGCCCGCGCCCAAAGGCTCGCCGAGCAGGGCAAGGACGTGGTCGTCCTCCTCGACAGCATCACCAGACTGGCGAGAGCATACAACCTGGTCGTACCTTCATCCGGCAAGACTTTGAGCGGCGGATTCGATCCGGGCGCTTTGCATAAACCTAAGAAATTCTTCGGTGCCGCGAGAAACATCGAAGAGGGCGGCAGCATCACCATTCTGGCAACGGCCCTCGTTGAGACGGGCAGCAGAATGGATGATCTGATTTACGAAGAGTTCAAGGGTACCGGCAATATGGAACTTCATCTCGACAGGAAGCTGAGCGAGAAGAGGATCTTCCCTGCCATCGACCTGAACAAGTCCGGAACCAGACGTGAAGATCTGCTCATGGATCAGGATGAGATGGAAGCGGTCTGGGCAATGAGAAGAGCCCTCAGCAACAGGGATACTCAGGAGGTAACGGAGACGATCCTTGACAACCTGGCGCTGACAAGAGACAACAAAACGTTTATTGAAATCATAAAGAAAGTACAATTCTAATGGATCTGAACAAGATTTTTCTCAAGGACGCCTGCCCGACGAAGATGGGCGGACAGGCTGTCATGGAAGGAATCATGATGAAAGGGGAAGCCAAGACGGCGCTGACCGTACGCGTCCCCGACGGCGGAATCATCGTCAAAACACAACCGACGAAGACCTATGGCAGATGTATGAAAATACCTCTCGTCAGAGGCGTCGTTGCATTTTTTGATTCTCTGGTATTCGGCGTCAAGACGCTGATGGATTCCGCAGAGATCCTCGAGGAGTACGATGACGAAGAATACGAGCAGTCAAAATTCGAAGCCTGGGTCGAGAAGAAATTCGGAGCCAAAGGCCTTTGGAATTTCGTCCTCTACACGTCGGTGATTCTGGCACTGGCATTCACGGTCGGCATATTCATCATTCTGCCGACGGGCGCAGTCAGCCTGATGAAGTTCATCACGACCAACGTTTTCTGGCTCAACTTCGCCGAAGGGGTGTTCAGGATCGCGCTGTTCGTCCTCTACGTGTGGGCGATTTCGTACATGCCGGACATCCGGCGCGTGTTCCAGTATCACGGCGCCGAGCACAAGACGATCCACGCTTTCGAAAACCTGAAGATGAATGAAGACGGAACGCCGGACAGGAGCGGACTCACTGTCGATTTCTGCAAAGGCTTCCCGACTCTGCACCCAAGATGCGGAACCAGCTTTCTCATGTTCGTCTTCATCATCGCTTTTGCGCTGCACTTCCTGCTTGGTTGGCCGTCGCTTGCCCTGAGAATCGTGACGAGGCTTCTGCTCCTGCCGGTGATCGCAGGACTGTCCTATGAGCTTTTGAAGTGGGCGGGAAGAAGCGACAACTGGTTGGTCAAGATTCTCAGTATGCCGGGACTCTGGCTGCAGATGATAACGACCAAAGAACCGGATGAGAAGATGCTCGAG
Organism: Bacillota bacterium; assembly: GCA_017438285.1. GTDB lineage: Bacteria > Bacillota > Clostridia > Peptostreptococcales > Anaerovoracaceae > Lentihominibacter. Next base: position 14,355 of record JAFRVY010000026.1, on the reverse strand, counting down.
GTCGCCATTGCGTCCATCAACGCGGTATGCGATGACAGTAAACCGGGCGAAGACAAGAAGGTCAATGCCGATGGAAGCGTGGAGATGCTGGCAGATACAGAAGATACAAACGACACAGAAGAAACTGACGCAGAAGAATAAAGGGAGAAGAGAGATGAAAACCAGAATACTGGTAAAAGAGGGAGAATACAAACTGTCGTCCGCCGGGTGCATGAACGCCAAAGGCGATGCAGAAGAACTGTACTGCTTCCTGACATCGACGGACCGCGTGGGTCTTTTTCTGAGAGCCGAAGAAGAAGTGGACGAAGAGACAGAAAAAAAATACCAAGAGCTGATTGCCCGCCGCGCATCCCGCGTGCCCTTGCAGCACATCACAGGCCGGCAGGAGTTCATGGGATTCCGGTTCAAAGTCACGCCTGACGTGCTCGTTCCAAGACAGGACACGGAGACGTTGGTGACGGAAGCGGCACGCATTATCCAGCAGATGCCGAGAAAGAAGCAGACATTCATGAGGAAACTCATGGGCAGGGAGGAAGTGACTGTCCTCGATCTTTGCTGCGGCAGCGGCATCATCGGAACTTCGCTGGCGAAGATCTGCGCAGACATCAGGGTGATCGGAACGGACATCAGCGAGCAGGCCATTGCCCTCGCGAAGGAAAACGCCGCAGAACTCAGAGCGAACATAGAGTTTTATCAGGGCGACCTCTTTGACGCACTCAGCGACAAAGAATTCAAGGACTTGAAATTTGATATGATCGTTTCGAATCCGCCCTACATTCGCACCAACATGATCGGCATCCTTCAGGATGAGGTAAAAAAGTTTGAGCCGATGAATGCTCTCGACGGAGGCAGAGACGGACTTGACTATTACAGACAGATTGTCGAGAAAGCTGCGGACTATTTGAAACCCGGCGGATGGCTGCTCTTTGAGATCGGTCATGACCAGGGTGAAGATCTGAGAAAAATGCTGCGCGACGCGGGCAAATACACACCTGCCGAAGTGATCAAAGACCTGCCGGGACGCGACAGAGTCGTCAAATGTCAGCGCAAATAAAGACATATATAAACGAGGTATAAGTAAGAAATGAAGATAAAGGTAGCCCTTGTGAGATGCGATTCCTATGATCGCGATAAGGTCAAGGCGGCCATTACAAAACTCATCGATGCCCTCGGAGGGTTCGAAGCCATATTTGCCGAGAGAAAGGCGTGCGGAGTCACCCTGCCGGCAATCAGCAGCGACAGTCCGCTGATTCTCAAGCCGAATCTTCTCGCAAAAGCCCCGCCGGAGAAAGCGGTCGCGACACATCCGGAAGTGTTCAGAGCCGTCGGCGAGCTTTTGCGCGAACGCGGGTATTCATCCATTACCTACGGGGACTCTCCGGGCAACCCGGTGCTCAGTACGGAGAAAACAGCAGACGGATGCGGAATCAAGGCGGTGGCAGACGAACTGGGGATTCCGGTTGGAGACTTTGGCAGCGGACGGGAAGTCGAGTTCCCGCAGGCCAGAGCGAGCAAACGGTTCGTCCTCTGCAATGAAATTGCGGACAACCCTTACGGTGTCATCAACCTCTGCAAGATGAAGACCCATCAGCTCGAGAGGATCACCGGCGCAACCAAGAATAGTTTTGGCTGTGTCTTTGGCATGAACAAGGCGGCGTTCCACGCGCGGTTTGCGACTCCGGAAACTTTCGCCAGGGTGATCGCTGACCTGAACAGACTCGTCGTGCCGAGGCTGCACATCATGGACGGCGTCGTTGCCATGGAGGGGAACGGTCCGGCCTCGGGAGAACCGGTTGAAATGAATGTGATTCTTGCATCACTTGACCCGGTGGCCCTTGACGCGACCTTCTGTCACCTGATCGATTTGAATGCCGATCTGGTTCCGACGCAGCTGGCTTGTATGGAGGCCGGCGTTGGTGAAGGCCGAGAGGAAGAGATATCCGTTATCGCCATTGACGTGCCGATGATCCCAGACGGCAAAGAGCTGACCCTTGATGAAGTGGCAGCCAAGTGCGGCAACAGATATTTCGACGTGCAGAGAGGCAAGGACTATCGAGGAAGGTTTCGGGTTCTCGGTCCTTTTGCGAAGCTTCTGGAAAAGAAACCGCACATCGTCAGAGGGCGATGTGTCGGCTGCGGCATATGCGTTGAGACCTGCCCGCTGGAAGACAAGGCGATTTTGATGGGCCCTGACAGAAAGCCGGTGTACGATTACTCGAAGTGTATCAAATGCTATTGCTGTCAGGAGATGTGTCCTGAGAAGGCGATCAGCGTGAAGAAGTCTCTCGTAGCCCGCATTTCCGACAGAAGATGGGGCGTATAAAAACCGCGAAAAACGTTGAAAAATCGCTTGATTTAAGGACCTGACTGTGATATATTGATTAAGCTCGCGATTAAGCCGTTATCATCAGCACGGCACAGATCGAGCGGAAAGAGGTGAAAAAGCATGAAAAAAGGAATCCATCCTGAGTATAAGGAATGTAAAGTAACTTGCGCATGCGGCAACACATTTATGACGAGATCAACTGAGTCAGAAATCAGAACAGATATATGTTCAGCTTGCCACCCGTTCTTTACAGGCCAGCAGAAGTTCGCTCACAGGGGCGGCAGAGTTGAAAAGTTCAAGAACAAGTACGGAATCGAATAATTCAACGATACTCAGCAGCTACCCGAGAGGGTGGCTGTTTTTGTTTTTTGTGTTTTGATATAATAGCGATATGTGGAAACTATTCAAACGAATCATCAAACTTTGCTCGTTCATTATTTTTCTGGCAGTGCTGGTTGCGGGCATAAATATATACATGGTTGCGAGTCAGACCTTCAGCATTACGGATTCCTATTCGGAGGAGACCGGTCTGCAGCCGGAGTGCATCATGGTTCTCGGCGCAGGCGTGGAAGAGGACGGTACTCCGAGCAAGGCTCTAGAGGCGCGGCTCAACACGGGGATTCAGCTCTATCAGCAGGGCATTGCGCCGAAGCTTTTGCTCAGCGGAGATAATGGGCAGGTGGAGTATGATGAGGTGTCGGCCATGAAGGCTTACGCTCTTGAAGCGGGCGTTCCCGAGGAAGACATCTTCATGGATCATGCCGGTTTCAGCACCTACGATTCTGTTTACAGAGCAGACTATATCTTCTGCGTGAGCCGGGCGATCGTCGTCAGTCAGAAGGACCATCTCTACAGAGTCCTTCACGGCTGCAAGAAAATGGGGATCGAGGCGCTGGGCGTTCCGGCCGAGGGACACGACAGCTACATCAGTTACTACAGCGACAGCAAATATAATTATCGCGAGTATCTGGCCAGAGCCAAAGACTTCGTCAAATGGCTGATCAAACCGGAACCGAAATACCTCGGTGACAAGATCCCGATTGACGGGGACGGCCGCGAAACGGAGTAGCAGGTATCATTTATATAAAAAAGTAGGAAAAATTATTAATAATATGGTAAAATATAGAGTGGCTTTTTATGATAGATAAAAGCCACTCGTATTGCATTATAAAGGAACTAGAACAATGACCCGTAAACAGAGGCACAGCAGAAATTTTATAGCGTTACTGTCCGCACTGATCATCGCATTCACGATGTATACGCCGTTTGCTGCCTATGCAGAGTCAAATGATCAGGGCCAAAACACGAGCGAGCCGACGACGCAGGTTAGCGAGCAAAAGGCCGATGGCGAAGGCACCGGTGGAACAGATGCACAATCTGATGAAGGTGCAGCCGGTGGAGAAACGGTTGATGAGGATGCAGATACAGAAACCACTGAAGCCGGAAGCGAAAAGGGCGGCGATGTTTTACTGCCTTCCAAAGAACAGGAAGCAGCCGATGTCAAAGAAGATACCCGTGCAGCCGACGATTGGGGCTGGGGCAACTACGAACACACAGTCCGTTGGGACAAGGATGGCGACGTTCTGACGTTTACAGCGCTTGAGACGGCATCTACAGATAAAGAAAAAGCAATCACGGCCGTGCTGGATAGTGATGGCAACATGACATCAGGCCAGTTTAAGAACTCAATCAAAGAGATCAGAATCAAAGAACCGATCACCGGAATCGGCTGGACGACTATTGAACACAGGAACAATTATCAGCCGCAATGGCCGGAAGATTATCCAAGCAACAACAGTTCCGGTCGTGAAACCAGAGTTTTTCAGGACTTTCAAAACCTGCAAACGGTAGTACCGTGCAGCACGATCAAAAGGATAGGCTGGAGCGCATTCCGAAGATGTTATAAGCTGGAGAATTTAGACTTCAGCAAAATGCCGGCATTGGAAGAGATCATGAATCAGGCTTTCAATCCGAGCGGTCTTATAGTTGCAGACATGTCCGGATGCACGAGTCTCAAAACCATAGGCTATCTGTCATTCAGCGGATCAGGCGGAAGCGGCAGTCATAAGCTGCAAACCGTTGTTTTGCCTGCGAGTGTCAAAACAATCGGCGGAAGAGCTTTTTATGCTTGCAGGAAACTTGAAAATGTTACGTTCATGGACGCTTCGAGTGTAACAACGATGTATGATTGGGCCTTCCGTGGAGAAAACCAGAACGTGTATAACCCATTTACATACATGTCGGATGAAGCAACGACGCGAAGAGTTGCAGTGCGTAAAGCACTCGGAGACTTCTTTACCGGAATCGAAAACTATCCTGAAAACTATGAGGCTTTCTGGTTTACGGGCATAGATAAGAACGAGTACCCTGAAGGCGTGCTTCACTATTGGCCGCTGGAGATAGAGGTCCAGGAGAAGACAACAGAGTACAATGGAGAAACGCAGTACGGATATGAGGTCAGCAACCTGACAGAGGGTGGCAACAATACGTGCACCGTTTCCGGTCTGAAGGACGGACACGTTCTGAGCGCACCTAGATATAAGCCTTCAAGCGGAAAGGATAAAGGAGAATACACTAACGGCAGTTTTGACAATGCAACGTACACTATGAAGTACGATGGTTATGATTACGCCATCAACTACGCCGTTTCACCGACTCCGGGCGATCTCAAGATCGAACCAAAACCATTAACGATAAAAGCAAAGAGCAAGGAGTTTACATACAACGGAACAGCACAGAGCTGCAACGAATTCGAAGCGCCGGGACTGTGTGGGGACGATGCCATCAGCGCGGTCGTCACCGGCAGCATCACATTCCCGTCCGAAAGCCCGAAGACAAATGTACTTGAGTCCTACGAGTTCACGAGCGGAAGCGCAGACAACTATACTATAACCACGGAGAACGGCGAGCTGACGATGGTGAACGCATCGAGGAAGATCACCATCACGGCGGCAAGCCAGGAGTGGACATATGACGGAGATCCGCACGATAATACAGCCGTCACCGTTACGTCCGGCGAGCTTTTCCCTGGAGACAGTCTCGTTGCGGAAGCAACCGGCAGCGTGACGGACGTAGACGATACGGCCGATGGCAATAATCCGGTCGCAGAAGGCTACAAGATCATGCACGGCGATGTAGACGTGACGGATAACTACGTCATCACACCGAAAGCCGGCAAGCTGACGATCAAGCCGAAGGCAGTGACAGTAACGGCACAGGATCATGAGTTCACATATGACGGAACGGCACACAGCTGGGATAAGTACGATGTCGACGGGCTCGTCAAAGACGATGCGATCACAGCAGTCGTGACCGGCGGCATCACATTCCCGTCCGAGAGTCCGAAGGTCAATGAGCTCACTTCCTATGAGTTCACAGAAGGAAAAGCGAGCAACTATACTGTCACGACAGAGAACGGCGAGCTGACGATGGTGAACGCATCGAGGAAGATCACCATCACGGCGGCAAGCCAGGAGTGGACATATGACGGAGATCCGCACCAGAACACTTCTGTAACGGTTACTTCTGGCGAGCTTTTCCCTGGAGACAGCCTCGTTGCGGAAGCCGCAGGCAGCGTGACGGACGTAGACGATACGGCCGATGGCAATAATCCGATCGCAGCAGGCTACAAGATCATGCACGGCAATGTAGATGTGACGGATAACTACGTCATCACACCGAAAGCCGGAACGCTGACGATCAAGCCGAAGGCAGTGACAGTAACGGCACAGGATCATGAGTTCACATATAACGGAAAGGCACAGAGCTGGGACAAGTATGACGTGACAGGACTTGTCGGAAGCGACGCGATCAGCGCAGTCGTAACGGGCAGCATCACATTCCCGTCCGAAAGCCCGAAGACAAATGTACTTGAGTCCTACGAGTTCACGAGCGGAGATGCGAACAACTACACGGTGACCACAGCGAACGGCGAGCTGACGATGGTGAACGCATCCAACAAGATCACCATCACAGCGGCAAGTCAGGATTGGGATTATGACGGAGATACACATGATAATGCGAAAGTCACCGTGACGTTAGGCGAGCTTTTCCCTGGGGATAAACTTGTCGCAGAGGCAACGGGCAGCATCACTTATGTACGAGAAAATGCTGACGGCAACAACCTGGTCGCAGAAGGCTACAAGATCATGCACGGTGATGAAGATGTGACGGATAACTACGTCATCACACCGGAAGACGGAACGCTGACCATCAATCCGGTAACGCTGACGATCACGGTCATCGATCAGACATATACCTACAACGGCAAGCAGCAGGGCGAAGGCGATACAGTATATGAAGATCCGGAAGAGATCGCTGAGAAGGTAACAGTGGATGGTCTTGTTAAAAACGATGCGCTGCATAGCATCGTACTGGACGGCGAAGAAACGGAAGTCGGCGTATATGAAGGCAGGATCGAAGCATTCCAGGCCGACGTCGACAATCAGGACAGCTACACCATCGAGTATGTCAACGGGACGCTGACAATCGAACCGGCCATCGTAAAGGTTATATACAAACTCAACGGCGGGACCTATAACGGCAGCAAGAAGGATATCGTCGAAGAATATGCTGTTAACGACGTTATCAAGATCCACGCGGCACCGACCAGGAAAGGCTACAAGTTCCTCTACTGGAAGGGATCCAAGTATCATCCGGGAGACAGCTACAAGGTTCCGCTGGGCGGACACACATTTGTAGCAATGTGGGAGAAGATCCCTGCCGGAGATGACGGATCCAATACAGGCGGCAACTCCAATACGGGCGACAACATGAATCTGCTTGGACTTATTGCAGCGATGACAGCAGCGGCGCTCGGACTCTTCGCACTGATTGCGACAAGGAGAAGGAAAGATAAATAAGCTTAGGTTTTAGAATATGACAGTAAAATTCTGTTCTTTTGCTAGCGGCAGCAGCGGAAACTGCTATGTGGTGAAAGATGAAAAAACAGCAATATTGATAGACGCAGGAATCTCGGGCAGACGGATCCTTGAAGGACTTGAGCGTACCGAAACGCCGGCAGACATGGTTGAGGGAGTGCTCGTCACTCACGAACATATCGACCACGTAAGAAGTTTGGGCGTTATCGCCAAGAAGATTCCGGGACTCCTCGTCTACGCAAATAAAGGAACATGGGATTGCATTGACAAGCCGGTACCGGAGGAACGAAAACGGACCTTCGTGACCGGCGAAGATTTTTATATTGGAGATTTTGTGATCAGGCCGTTTGCAATTTCCCACGATGCGGCGGAGCCGGTAGGATTTTCGATATATCACGGCGACAAACAGATCAGCATTCTCACCGATTCCGGCTGTATAAGTGAAGAGCAGTTTGAGGAAGTTCTGGATGCAGACCTGCTTGTACTCGAAGCGAATCATGAGGAAGAAATGCTGCTGTTCGGTAAATATCCATATTCGCTGAAACACAGAATACTTGGGGATAAGGGGCATCTTTCGAACATAACTGCGGGGCAGTGGCTTTGCAGAATCGTCAACGAACAACCAAAAGACAGGCGCGTGCTCCTCGGACACATGAGCCGCGAAAACAACACACCGGAGGTCGCCATGCAGGCAATTCGCAACACCCTTGAGGAGAGCGGCATCTACATCGGGGGCAGTCTCAAAGTTGACGTCGTACTGAGAGATACCATCAGCAAAATATTCAATGTGTAACGCTACCACACGATAACCTATGAACATCACTATCATCGCAATCGGAAAACTGAAAGAAAAATACTGGCAGGATGCAGTAAAGGAGTATTCCAAGCGACTTGGAGCATACTGCAAGCTGAACATCGTCGAGCTCAAAGAGAGTCCGCTTCCGGCAAACCCATCAAAGGCCGATGAGGATGCCGTCAAGAGGGCAGAAGGTGAAGAGATTCTCAGCAGAATCAACAAAAGTGACTATGTCATTACGCTGGAGATCAAAGGGAAGGCTTTGGACTCTCTGCAGCTGGCATCGAAGATCGAACAGCTGGGCATCGAGGGCAAAAGCTCTATCGCTTTTGTGATTGGCGGGTCTCTCGGACTTGACAAGGCGGTCAGTGACAGGGCCGACTTCAAGCTGTCTTTTTCGGCCATGACATTCCCGCATCAGATGATGCGTGTCATTCTTCTGGAGCAGGTCTACAGGAGCTTCAAGATTATTCGAAAAGAGACCTACCACAAGTAGCTTTCAAAAGAATCTTCCGGAACCTGACTATCTTTTAACAAAGTAAAGCGAAAAAACCGGCGATGACCGCTCGTAAAGCGGTCATTTTTTAATGCACTAAAGGGTTATAAGTTAACTTCTTACATTATATAAAAGATTGACTATTTGTTAACAAAGACATATAATGTACCATGTATTGATGTGTAAAAAAAGCAATGCGTTTAAATAGAATTTGGGGGAAAAGAATGAAAAAGAGCATTAAACGTTATTTAGCATTTATCATGGCGTTTGCCATGATGGCAACCTACAGCTTCGGTCCGCAGAATATCAACGTTTTTGCGGAAGATGAAGAAATAACGGCGGTTGCTGCTGAACAGCAGACGACGGAAGCCGAAAAGCCGGCACCGTCATCGAACGACAGTGGAGAAACTGCTGCTTCGGAGGCGCCGACAAGTGCTGAAGATCCAACAGAGGCCACAGAACCTTCTGATGTGGAAACCGAGACCACGGTTGAATCAGAAACAGAAACAACAACAGAGGAGGAGGACAGCTATCCGGCACAGTCTTTCAGTGAGACTGTGAAAGACATGACTGTCAAAATCAGTGCGCCTGAAGGAGCACTGCCTGAGGATTCATCAGTCAAGGTAGTCGCGGTCCGCGCAAGTAAAATCGAAAGCGCTGTTGATGATCTGATTGAAGACGGTCAGGTTGTGAAAGCTGTTGACATCACCTTCTATGACAAGGAAGGAAAATCAATCGAACCGAAAAAGAACGTTTCGGTTACTTTTGTTTCCAGCGCATTCAAAGGCTTGAATGACGCACAGGTCGTACACATTCAGGACAACGGCGTTGCCGAAGCGGTCAGCGGTTCGGTATCAGGCAGCAAAGCAAAGTTCAAGAGCGATGAGTTCTCGATCTATGCCGTTGTTGACGACGTTAAAATCGTCATTGTAAATTTCTATGATGGAAGCGGCAAATTCGTAACGGCTGAATTCATCAAGAAAAATGGTGACGAGGTTGAAGACCTCTTTGAACCAAGCCTTGAACTGGAAGAAGGTGAAAAGTTCTACGGCTGGGCCAGTGAGCGTACTGCTACAGAGGAAGAGTACGAGTCAGTTGATGAATTGAACACGTATATAGAAAACAACTGGGACAGCATTGGCGAAGAACTGTCGTTTTACGCTATAGTCAAGAAAGTCTATCTCGTTAAGTTTAACAGATACGACGAGAATGGACACCTAAGCATTCTCAAAACCGAAAAAGTTGCCGTAGATGCGGCGGATAAGACCATAAGCATTCCTGGTGACTTGGGGTCAGGCGCCGGCAGCGACTTCCTTGGATGGATCGGTCAGGACGGCGAACTTTACCACGAAGACGACTTATTTACAGTGACCGACCACTTTGATTTCTTCATGAAGGAGACCGGTCGTTACTGGCTCTTGTTTGACGCGAACAAGGGCGGTTCCGGTGACAGCGTAACATACACGCCGCCGCAGCTCATTTATGGTGAAGGCGTCGTCACGCAAAAGCCGAACGATCCGACTAGAAACGGATATCAGTTCCTCGGCTGGAATACGGAGGCAGATGGAAGCGGAACCTGGTGGAGCAAGACAGACGATCTGTCTGTCAACAAGTTTGGCACTGCAATTAATGAAGATATAACTCTCTATGCCCAGTGGGAAGGCGTTGAGACGGATTACTACGTCTTGTTCTGGAAGCAGTCTGCTGATGGCAAATCCTACGATTATGCAGGCAGCGAAAAACGTCGGGAAAAGACCGGAGAAACCGTAAGCACTACCCAAGCAGACAGAACCATGGGCGGAACAGTTGGAAGCGAATACGGTTATTATTTCACATACAATTCCTCTAAATCAGATACAGAGGCTGTTGTGGCTGCAAACGGCACAACAACACTCAACGTCTACTACGATCGCAGAGTGATTACTTATGTATTCGAAGGTGCAGGGGACTATGTTTCGGCAACTTATGGCAAATACGGTTTGGTCAATGGCGATTATGTCCAGCTCTACTATAGAAGTGGGAGGTGGTATTATGAAGTAGGCGATGGCGACTATCATAATACGGTCTATTATAGGCGTGGACAAGGCAACAATTTTATTCAATATGGAGGAACCCGTTACAATCAAGGCGATGCCACATTCACTGGATTATATAAATCAGAGTTTACCGAATGGCCGGATCCTGGTCAGGGAAGTGTATGGGGGATTGGAACTGGCGACAACAGAGTTACATTCCCACTGGCGCTTACAGTATTCGATCCTGCTTCGTACTCCGGAGCGGCGTCAACAGCTGTTACATTGACATTTACAAAGAGTACTCATTCCGCAAACAGGGAACTTGTTGCCTATGTACAGGATCTTAATGGTTCGTGGATTTATGACGATGAACACGCTTTTGTTAGCGGAAGAATCCAAGGTGGAAATTACACATGGACACCATCTGAGAAATACACCGGATACACGGTCGATGCATATAGCATTGGAACAACGAGTGGGCCTTGGGTGCCTGTTACAGAATCGGAGTCGATCTCATACGGCAACAACAACCTATATCTCCGCTATGCTCGTAACGAACACACACTTCACTACATTTCAGAAGGCGAGCACACGACAGGAAGACGGGACGATCCTGTAGACGGCATTCTTTATGGACAGAGTCTTAATGATTACGCTGATTATGTGCCGCCTAACGGAGCTGACGGATATGCTTTCGCTGGATGGTACGAAGATCAGGACTTCAATGTTCCGTTTGATTTTAGCAAAACCATGGGAGATAGCGACGTTACGATATACGCCAAGTGGGAAACACAGCGCTGCAGAGTCGTCCTTGATCCTAATGCACCGGTCGGTGATTATTACTTCCCGAACAACCAGGCGCTGACATTCAGAATCGACTATAACGAAAAGCTCAGCGATGCGAATATCAACGAGAACGTTGCAGAAAGAGCCGGATATGTATTAGACGGCTGGTACACAGTTGACGGAAACCAACCCTGGAATTTTAAAACACAGGTCAACGGAGCTGTGGCCGGTGTAAATCCGAATTATCAGTCAACAGATGAATGGGCCCAGAACACATATGGCGATAACGATGGTCAGCATGATAACGTCAAGAACCTGCTGAAACTCAAGGCCAAATGGAAGCTCAATGTTGATGAGAACAGCGTGTACATCAGATACAAGGTAAATGATGCATATTGCACATTTGACGCAAATGGAAACATACAGACTGTAGTTCCGGTAGACAACAAAGCGTACATCATGCAGCCAGGGGATACAAGCACGCAATTCAGTGTGATGCAGGCGCCAACGAACTACAGTGACGCATATGACTTCAAGGATTGGGCCCTGCTGAAGGCGGACGGCACTAAGAGCGACATTTCCTATCACGTCGGAGAGGCGGCCGACGTTAACGAGAGCTTCTATTCAGAAGAAACAATTACGGACGACGAAGGCAAAACTGCTACCGTAAAATATATTACTTTGAGAGGCGAGTTTACGCCGAAGGAAAACAGAGCGACCGCGGTCATCTTTGACGGTAACGGCGGTAAGACCGGCGACGGTGCAGAAACAGAGTCCCAGAGTTACCTCGTTAACGATAATATCAACGTTCTTGCTGCGGATACATTTACAAGAGAAGGATACACCTTCACTGAATGGAACACAGCACAGGATGGCAGCGGCGAACCGCTTGATCCGGGAAAGCAGTATGCTGCGGACAACCTCGACGGTGCAGGTTGGAACGATGGCGAGAAGACTAACATCGTCTATGCCCAGTGGAGGCCTAACACATACAAGGTAGAATTCGACAAGAACGATGATGACGCGACTGGCGGTCCAATGGATCCGCAGAACTTCACATACGATGAAGAGCAGGCGCTGACCGCAAATGCATTCTCAAAGGAAGATTATGTCTTCGACGGATGGAACACGAAGGCTGACGGGACAGGCAAGTCCTATGTAGATGAAGAATCCGTCAAGAATCTGACCGCTGAAGACGGAGCAACAGTAACACTGTATGCGCAGTGGAAACTTAACAAGCGGGATTATGTCATTCATCACTATCTCAGGGGGACAGAGATTGAAGTGGCTGCTGACGAGACCGGAACAGAGCTCATTGGCGAAACAGTCAACGCGACGATTGCGACAGAATACCAGGGCAAAGCCCTCACCGTCGATCCTGACTCCCCTACATCGATTACGATTGCAGAGAGCGGCAACGAGATCACTGTAGAATACACACTGGCACTGTCAATTGTTGCGACAACAGACAGTAAGACCTATGACGGTGAGCCTTTGGAAGGTGCATACACTGTCACAGGTGCTCTTGACAGTGATGAAGAAGATATCAAGGACGCATTAGGAACGCCACCTTCGATCACGAATGTGAAAGATAGTCCTCTCGAATACCTGACGGAAGATGAGCAGGCGGCTATTACGGGAATTCCTGAATACTATGTAGTGTCATATACTCCGGGAACACTGACGATCGAGCCTGCAGATATGTCCATCAAGGTAGGCGGCTATAAAGGCGTTTATGATGGACAGGCTCATGGTGTCACGGTCGGGACAGACGCTCTGCCTGCAGGTACGACACTGTACTACTCTGCCGATGGAACGAACTGGTTAACAAGCCCGCTTGAATATACCGATGTACTGCTTAACGACAACAATGAAACGGTTGCGCGCACGGTCTATGTAAAGGCAGAAAACCCTAACTACAACACGGCAACAGAAAATGCAGACGTACTGATTACACAGAAAGCGGTTACGATCTTCAAGGAAGTAACTGAGACGTACGACGCATCACCAAAGACGCTCACGCTTACGCCTGCTGACGCAACAGGAGTTGTAACCGGCGAAACGCTGGTAATCTCCGGCTACACCATTACGAAGACAAATGTTGGCGAGTATATGCAGTTCGATGAAGGCACGAAGAATGTTACTGTCAACAAAGCGAACGGACAGAGCAGTTTCCATAACTATACGTTTAAGGTTTCTGCACGCCTGATCATCAAGCCGGCGACGATGACGCTGAATGCAATCAACTTCGCCGGTGGGTACGACGGAGCATACCACGCTGGCGGCGCAACCTGCAGTGTGAGCGGCGCTGTGGTCACTTACAGTATTTACGATGCGGAAACAAACACGTGGGGTCCTTACACAACGAAGCTTCCGTACATCAGAAACGCAGGCGAGGTACAGTACAAGGCAAAGGCTGAACTCGAAAACTACACTACGGTAACTACGCCGGCAGCAAGACTCATCCTGACGAAGGCTCCGCTGACGATTACTGTTAATAATCAGGAGTACGACTATAACGGAAGTCCGCAGGGTCAGTCCGCAGGCAAGTTCGAAGGCGCAGCCGCACAGGGACTGCTGAGCTTCGAAGGAAAGTCCAGCAGAGACAGCCTTGCAACCGTATACATGAACGAGTACAAGCAGACAAATGCGGGTACTTATTCGAAGGAGATTTCTGTAGACGAGACAAAAGATCTGGTCATGGAATACACTTCGAGCAGCTTCTATGAATCAGGAGACGTGAAGACATTCAACGTTGAGGACAACTACAACGTTACATATGTAGACGGCGACCTGATCATCAACAAGGCGAAACTGACGGTCAAGGCAAAGGATCAGACGCATCCTTACACAGGAAACCCGCAGGGTGAGAACAGCAAGACCTACACATCGGCATCAGACATCACGGCCAAGGCCGAAGTAACCGGCCTCAAGGGCAGTGACAAACTGACGAGCATCACGCTGAACGGTCAGGAGACCAACGCCGGAGAATATCCTGGCAAGATCGTGCCGAGCGCAGCGGCGGTCGGAAAGGCCACGAACAACTATCAGATAGA
>JAFRVY010000003.1 GCA_017438285.1 Bacillota bacterium | reverse complement strand
TGGAAGCCTATTACTCCGGGTTTACCCCAAAGATTCAGGACGAGATTCTCGCACTTGCGGAGAAGTACGACCTGTATGTAACTGCCGGCAGTGACTACCACGGCGATAACAAAAGGATGATTGATCTCGGATGGACCAATCTGGAAGACATGAATGGCGGACCTGCAGGTCTGAAGCGCTTCCTGCAGGATGTAGACATATTACAAACAAGTTAGCATGAGTAAAAAAGATAGAATTCAGTTATCAGATCATTTTACATATAAGAGATTGTTCGCTTTCGTGCTGCCTACGATTGCGAACATGGTTTTTCTGTCCATCTACGGTATCGTTGATGGACTGTTTATTTCCAATTGGGTAGGCAAGGTGGCCTTTGCGTCCGTCAATGTCACGTTTCCGATTTTCGGTGTGCTCGGCGTTTTTGGCTTGATGATCGGTACCGGAGGATCTGCGATCATAGGCAAAACTCTTGGTGAACAAAACCCGGAAAAGGCAAACGGACTCTTTTCGTTTTTTGTTTACGTCTGCATTGGAATCGGCATCATCATGGGCGTCACGGGAATCTTTGTATTACGACCACTCATCAGCCTGATCGGCGTGGAAGAGAACATGGTCGGGTACTGCATGCTGTACGGAACGATCGGGATGTTTACGCTGCCTTGTTTCGTCCTGCAGTATATGTTCCAGATTCTGTTTGTGACTGCGGAGAAGCCGCGTCTTGGGTTCTGGATCACCGTGATCACAGGCATGACGAACATCGTATTGGATTTCATTCTCATCGTATTATTTGACTGGGGAATCATTGGCGCGGCCGTAGGAACTGGCGTCAGCGAGCTGGTTGGAGGCATCGTTCCGCTGATTTATTTCAGCCGTCCGAACGACAGCCTGCTGCGTCTCGGGAAACCATGGGTGGAATTCCCAGCATTGCGCAAAGCCTCCACCAACGGATTGTCTGAGTTCGTAACCACAGTCTCTGAATCCGTTGTCGCCATGCTTTACAACTTCCAGCTTTTGCGCCTTGCGGGAGCGGACGGTGTTGCGGCCTATGGCGTAATGCAGTACTGCACCTACATTTTCTTCGCGATTTTTGCCGGCTACAATCTGGGGGCGGAGCCTTTGTTCAGCTACAATCAGGGCGCTGACAACCGACTGGAAATGAAGAACCTCTTTAAGAAGAGCATGATCATAATGGAAAGCGGCGGACTGGCGATGATGGCAATGCTGATCATCTTCGCGCGACCGCTCGTATCGATATTCGTAGGCTATGATGCGGACCTTGTGGACATGGCGGCTCACGGCATACGGATCTACGCTTTGATTTTTATGACCTGCGGAATCAATATCTTCGTGACAGGGATGTTCACGGCGCTGAACAACGGTGTCGTGTCTGCATTTATCGCGACGGTGCGCGTTGTCATTTGTGAAATCGGCGCGGTCATGCTCCTGCCGATCTTCTTCGGATTGAACGGCATCTGGTTCGCGGCAGCGGTGGCGGAAGCAGGCTCGATTATACCTGTCATCATTTTTGTGGTATTATTGAGAAAAAGATACGGGTATGCTTGATTAAAAGCCGTATGGAAATGGAGAAAACGATGGAACGAAACGGTGAAGTCTATCGTACGTACATCGAGATCTTAGAGCGCGAACTGGTTTGTGCCATGGGATGCACAGAACCGATCGCCATCGCATATTGCGCAGCGAAGGCGAGAAGCGTTCTCGGCGAGATCCCTGACAGAGTCACCATCTGCGCAAGCGGAAACATCATCAAGAACGTAAAGAGCGTTGTTGTACCGAACACCGAAGGACGCCGGGGCATCAAGGTCGCGGCAGCGGCGGGCATTATCGGAGGAAATGAAAACGGGGGACTTCTGGTCATCGCCGATATCCCTCCGGGCGTCAAGTATCACATTGAGCCATACCTGAATCAGGTGGAGATGGATGTTGAGGCACTGGATTCCGAGAGCCTGCTCGAAGTAGAAATCACAGTGCACCTGGGTGACGAATACGCAAAGGTCCACATCAAAGACGAACACACAAATATCATTAGCATAGAAAAGAATGGCCAAGTGCTCTTTGAGAAAAGCGAAGACGAAGGATCCGACATCGAAGACGGACCGGATTACAAACTGCTCACGGTAGCTGACATCATCGATTTTGCAAACACCTGTGACCTGTCGGATGTAGAAGCGGTTCTGCAGAAGCAGATCGACTGCAACATGGCGATTGCGGAGGAGGGTATCAAAGAGGACTTCGGCGCGAACGTCGGCACGACTTTGCTCAAGGACGATCCGGACGGGATCCGCACGAGAGCAAAAGCATATGCTGCCGCCGGTTCCGATGCGAGAATGGGCGGATGTGAGCTTCCGGTCGTCATCAATTCCGGCAGCGGAAATCAGGGACTGACGACTTCTATCCCGGTGATTCTGTATGCCAGAGAACTGGGCGTTTCCAAGGAAACACTGCTCAGGGGGCTGCTGGTTGCCAATCTGGTGACCTTGCACGCCAAGACCGATATCGGCAGGCTGTCGGCGTATTGCGGCGTCGTTACTGCCGGCGCGGGAGCAGCTGCGGGTATCGCCTACATCAACGGCGGCGATCGCAAGACCATATCTCATACGATCGTCAACACGCTGGCGATTTCTTCCGGTATCGTCTGCGACGGTGCAAAGGCTTCCTGCGCAGCGAAGATCGCGGTTGCCGTGGAATCCGGCCTTCTGGGATACGAAATGTATCAGAACGGACAGCAGTTCTATGACGGCGACGGACTGGTACTCAAGGGTGTCGAAAACACGATCAGAAATTACGGTTATCTTGGAAGAGTGGCCATGCACGAAACGAATACAGAGATCATCCACATGATGATCGAGCCGAAATAGTTCAACTGCGATGAAAAGATTAGCCTATTTACTGCCGATCATGTCCGGCGTCTGTTTCGGATCGATCGGGATATTCATAAGATTCTTCAATGAAGCGGGCTTCAACAACATGGCGGTGCTGGCGACCAGAAATGTCATCTCAGCACTGATCCTGTTTCTTGTCATGTTCATTTTCGACAGGAGCCTGCTTCGTGTCAGGGCAAAAGATCTGCCTGTACTTTTGTGCGGCGGATTTTTTGGTATGACTCTGACGAATGTTTTCTACAACATCGCTGTGCTGAATCTGTCCCTTGGATTTGCCGGCGTTCTCATCGGACTGTCGCCGGTGTATGTCGTGTTGATCGCGGCGGTTCTGTTCAAAGAGAAGGTGACACGCCGGAAACTGCTCGGTATGATACTGGCGATCATCGGCGTCATCATGGTCAGCGGCGTGATCGATGCCGGCATTACATTCACGGCCCTTGGCCTTGCGGCGGGGCTTTTGTCCGGCCTCTTTTACGGCACGACCAGCATCTCGACGAAGATCTCCATCGGCAGAGGATACAAAGGCCTGACGATTACATTCTACGCCGTTCTGATCACTGCGCTGACGACAGCGCCTTTTGCCAACTGGGATGTCGTTGCGGCATATACTGCTGCAGCGCCGCTGTCGCACATGCTTCTCATGATCGCCCATGCGCTTGTCGGCGCGGCGCTTCCATATCTCATGCTGAACGTGTCGCTGAAGCATATTGAAGCGGGCAGGGCATCCATTCTTACATCGAGTGAACCCGTTTCCGCGATGCTCTTTGGAGCCTTTGTTTTTGGAGAGAAGCTGACGGCAATCTCACTGGCAGGCATGGCGATCGCGGTTACGGCCTTTGGAATCATCAGCACGGATAAATAGGCTGTGGTATAATCTAACTGAAATATTGAAATTAGTAAAAGGAATAGGGAACAGTGACGCACGAACACAAACATTATCATTCTCAGGAAGAGAAGAAGAAACAGCTGAATCGTCTGGCGAGAGCGACAGGTC
>JAFRVY010000025.1 GCA_017438285.1 Bacillota bacterium | reverse complement strand
GTCTTCTCGGAAACGCCTCTCCGATTCCAAGAAAGAGAATCGCGGCAACGATCAGTATGACAGCGCAGGATAAGGTCTGCTTAAGTCCAAAGTAGCCAATTCCCAGCCATGCGACGATCGCGTAAGTCAATGGGTTCCAGTAAGCGATCAGAAGACATGCGGAACCGACTGTAAAAAGCAAGACATTCAGAGCGTTCAGCGCGCTTTCGTAGCTGAGCATATTCTCACGTTCCGATACGGTCTTTGCCGAGTCTATAGATCGTACTGCTGCTTCATAATAACCATTGATAACAATGACTAATAAAAATACTAATATACCCCATATGGGCCACGGGTCAGAAGGCATGTGATCATTTCTCCTTTCTCAACATGTAATTTTCTGATACTGGTTTGTCCATTTTAATTTTGAGTATTTGCTGCGGATGCGGGGCGGACATGACCGGCGTTCCCTCCTCATCCGTCATGATTTCAAGCTTTTGCGTGAAGTATCCGCCTTTTGGTCCGAATACTTCGATGGTATCTCCGACATCCATCTTGTTTCTCTGTTCCACCGTCGCTATGCCCGTCTCGTCATCGTAATCCTTGACAATGCCGACGAAACTGTAGTTGCGGGTATAGGAGCTGGTCAGATAGTTCTGGTCATCGCTGGTCGGCTTCCTGAAGTAGAAACCGGTGGTGAATTCCCGGTGACTCGCCTTGCACATCTCCCGGAACCATTCTTCGTTGTAAACATAGCCGTCCGGATCTGCATAATAGGCGTCGATAGCTGTTCTATACGCTTTGACCACGTGAGCGATGTAAAATATGCTCTTCATCCTGCCTTCGATCTTGAGGGAGCAGACGCCGGACTTTGCAAGTTCCGGAATGTGCTCGATCATGCACAGGTCTTTGCTGTTGAAAATGTACGTGCCACGGTCGTCTTCGTCAACGGGCCAGTATTCGCCGGGACGTTTTTCCTCTTCGAGTCTGTATTTGTATCTGCAAGGGTGTGCACACTCTCCGCCGTTTGCGTCTCTGCCGGTCATGAAGTTGCTGAGCAGACATCTGCCGGAATATGAGATGCACATGGCTCCATGCACAAAGGCTTCCAGGTCAAGATCCGCAGGCGTATTCTCTCTGATGGTGCGGATCTCATCGAAGGTAAGTTCTCTTGCCAAAACGATCCTCTTGACGCCCATATCGTGCCAGAAAGATGCGGTCACGTAATTGGTGGTATTGGCCTGCGTGCTGAGATGGATCTCGGCGTCTGGGATCAGGCCTTTGAGAACCGTGATGACCGATGGGTCGGAAACGATGTAGGCATCGATCGGTATGTCGCGAATCTTCAGGATGTAATCCTTGAGCGGTTCGATATCGTCATTGTGGGCGATGACGTTGAGAGCCAGATGGCACCTTACGCCCCGTTCATGAGCATAGTCAACGCCTTCCTTGATTTCGGCTGTCGTCAGATTGCCGGCGCCGGCTCTGAGAGAAAACATCTCACCGCCGAAATACACGGCATCCGCACCGTAATCTACTGCGATTTTCAGTTTTTCGAGATCGCCGGCCGGAGCCAGCAGTTCCAGTTTATTCATTCGGATTCCTCAAATCAGGATTCCTCTGATCCTTTTTTGTTAGCCTTCCTTGTTAGCCTTCTTTGTTAGCCTTCTTTGTTAGTCTTCTTTGCTGATAATACTGATGGATACGCCATCGCCAATCGGCAGGATGACGGTATCGGCGTAATCCAGTTCGTTGATGTATGCGATAAACTCGCGCATTCTTCGAATGCTTGTCTTGTATCTGCCTCTGGTATCGAATTCATCCGAAGCAGTCATGCCTTTCATCAGGACATTGTCGCAGATGATGAGGGACTCATCATGACACATTGGCAGTGAGAGGTCCCAGAACTCTCTATAATGGCTTTTTGATGCGTCGATGAAGACGATATCAAAAACATCGTCGATCTCCTTGAGAACGTCTTCAGCTTTGCCCTGGAGCACCCAGATGTTGTCTTCGAATCCCATCTCCCGAATGTTGTTCACAGCGGACTCATAGGATTCCATGTCAGCTTCTATGGTCGTGACTTTGCATCCGCAGCAGTCAACGAAAAAACTGGAGGAATAACCTATAGCAGTCCCGATCTCAAGGATCTTTGCAGGTTTCTTGAGTTTCAGGACCGCTGCCAGCAGATTCTCAGTGTCTTTGAGAATGATGGGAACGCCTTTCGCTTCCGCATACTCCCGCAGGTCTTTGAGCTTGTCGTTCTGGGCGTAATAGAGACCGTCTATGTAAGAGCTTATGATTTCGTTGGTAATGTTCACTGCTCCAGATCCTCTTCTGTCCAAGGATGTGCTTCCACATTCTTGTCATGTTCCTCGGAAGTCTTGGCGTAGTAGATCGTTCCGTCAGGACCGGCATAGAAGAATAGATCGTCCGTATCCATTGCGTTCAGAACACCGTCCATTGCCATGGCAGGAACAGTACTGATCGGTCCCGGGATCATGCCTGCGACCTTTCTGGAGTTGTACTTGGAATCGGATTCGAGCTGTGAAACCTTCAGGTCTACCCTGTCCTCATCGAAGATGTAGCAGACGGTAACGTCGCTTCCAAGAGACATGTCCTGTTCAAGTCTGTTCTTGAAGACGCCTGCGATGTGTGCAGCATCCTCATCTGTCGCGCAGCCTTCTTTGCAGACGATAGATCCTAATGTCAGGAACTCGTGGACCGTATATCCTGCGGCATCTATGTCAGCCTTTCTGCGAGTCAGTTCGGTATCCATTTCGCCCAGCGCCATTTCCGTGATGCTCTCTACGGTAGGGTCGGATTCCGTGACGAAATATGTATCCGGGAAGAGATATCCTTCCAGAGGATGCATGACATCATCACCCAATACCTCATCTGTCAGGAACCAGTATTTGTCGATCAGACTTTTGACGTAATCCTTGTCATCCCAAAGCGCCATGATTTCATCTTTTGATGTACCGGTGACAGCTGCCAAAGACTCCGCGCATTGGGTCAGCCTGTACCCTTCCTTCAGTTCAAATGTTGTCTTTGACAGGTAATTGAAATCTCCCGTATTGATCGCATTCATCATTTCCGGAAGTGTCATTGACTTATTGAATATGTACGTGTTCGCCTGAAGACTGTTATAACCACCGATTCGCGCATTGATCTTCGCACAGTTCATATCCTTGATCAGGCCCTGCACGTTCAGCTGATACACGATTGCCGTAGCGCCGCTTCCATTTTCGATCGTCACCATAACATCACTCGAATCGGTTGAATCGACAGGTCCGATTCCGTGGAGATAATAGATGAATCCGCCGGTGAAGACAACGACGACGATCAGGACGAGAATAACCAGTCCTTTCAGTGATATTTTGCCATGTTTAGACATAAAGCCCTCCTAAAAAAGAGGACACTTCAAGCGTCCCCTTTGCGTCTTACAACTTATTTGGATCTACCGAGATATTCTCCTGATCTCGTATCGATCTGGATTCGTTCACCTTCTTCGATGAAGATAGGAACCTGTATAACCGCACCGGTTTCAACGGTTGCAGCCTTAGTGACGTTCGTTGCAGTATCGCCCTTGACGCCAGGTTCTGTGTCAACTACCAACAGGTCAACGAAGTTCGGCGCTTCAACGAGGAACGGATTGTCCTTGTAGAATTTGATCGTCGCCTCATCGTTTTCTCTGAGATACTTCATGGCATCTTCAACGAGTTCTGCAGTGATTGGAATCTGATCATAAGTTTCAGGATCCATGAAATAATAGAGTTCTCCGTCACTGTAGAGGTAAGTCATCGTTTTTGTTTCGATGTGAGCCTTCGGATATTTAGCATCCGGGTTGAAGGATTCTTCCTTGATGGCGCCTGTCAGGATGTTTTTATGCTTTGTTCTTACGAAAGCCGCGCCCTTACCAGGTTTTACATGCTGAAAATCAAGAACCACGTGTGGCTGTCCATCGATTTCAAATGTGATACCTTTTCTAAAATCGCCTGCATAAATCATGAGTAATCTCGCCTTTCTTGAATTTATTATGATAATAATTTTTTAACGGATTTTTATGTCGTTAATTATACCAAAACAGGTCTAAATTAACAAGTATTCTCTATCTGCCCCTTATTCACCCATAATGTTTTCGAGACCCATATCGGCCACCTCGCCGATGATCTTATAAACGTCGCTCATCATCATGCTGAATCTCATCTGATTCTGCAGGAATTCGGCTGCCGTCGGGTCCTGCATCAGAATGGTCGAAAGCTGCTGCAGCTGTCCCATCATCTCAGGAGAAATCTCGTTTCCCATCATCTGCTGGGTCTGGAACTCGAACTGCTTCTTTACGAAGTCCTTCATTGCCTGGTCCAGTTCCGGATTGGCTTCGATTTCCTTCTTGCTGGCGTCATAGTGCTTGAATTCTTCTGATTCCTTGATCGCCGTTGCAAGCTGGTGCGCCTGGTCATATACGTTCATTCTAAACCTCCATAAATACCGGCAGGATGATTGGGCTCCTGCCCGTCTTGCTGTAAATGTATTTCTTCAGACCTTCGCGGACAGCGGTTTTGATACCGTTCCAGTCTTTCATATTCTTATTGAAGCACTGCTCAATGATCTCCTCGGCCTTCTGACAAGCCGCATCGATGAGATCCTCATTTTCTCTCACATAAACAAACCCTCTGGAAATGATGTCCGGTCCTGAGAGGATCTGCCTGTTTTCCGTATCGATGGCAGTCACAACGATGATCAGCCCCGATTCAGACAAAAGCCTTCTGTCACGAAGCACGATGTTTCCAACGTCTCCAACGCCGAGGCCATCGACGAAGATGCCGTCTGCCTCTGCCGCTTCCTCGATCTTCTTCGCGCCTTTTGACGAAAGTTCCAGAGCATCACCGTTATTGAGAATGAAGATATTCTCACGCGGCATTCCCAGTTCAGCAGCCAGATCGGCATGTGTCTGCAAATGCCTGAATTCACCGTGTGCAGGCATGAAATACTTCGGCCTGATCAGTGAATGCATGAGTTTCAGTTCTTCCTTGCATGCATGGCCGGATACATGGGTCTCGGCGATATCAGAGTAGATGACCTCCGCGCCCTTTTCGACAAGCTGGTTGACAACATTGGCAACCGTCAGTTCGTTTCCCGGAACAGGCGTCGATGACAGTATGACCATGTCATTCTTCCTGATGTTGATGCTCTTGTGATCTGCGGAAGCCATCCTTGCAAGCGCCGACATCGGCTCTCCCTGGCTTCCCGTAGTGATGATGACCAGTTCCTTATCAGGGATGTTTTTGGTCTTGTTCAGGTCAACAAGCATCTTGTCAGGGATCTTGATATATCCCAGATCTCTTGCCAGTTCCACGACATTGATCATGCTTCTGCCGGAGAAAGCGACCTTTCTCTTGCAAAGTAATGCGATATCGATAATCTTCTGGATTCTGTGTACGTTGGAAGAGAATGTCGCGATGATGATTCTCTTATTCGACCTTCTGAAGATGCTTTCCAGCGTTTCTCCAACGACCTTCTCGGACTGGGTGTACCCTTCTCTGATGACATTGGTACTGTCTGCAAGCATCAGGTCGACGCCCTCGGAGCCGATCTGCGCAAGTCTTGCAAAATCGATCGGATTTCCGTCAACAGGCGTATAGTCGATCTTGAAATCTCCCGTGTGGAAGATTCGACCGGCTGGGGTTTTGATATTGTAGCAGACAGAGTCTGCAATGGAGTGGGTGATCCTCAAAGGCTCAATATTGAAATGTCTGCCGACTCTGAATGACTTGCCCGGCTGAATGACACGCATGTCGCCTTTGATTCCGTGCTCTTTTAATTTATTGGTGATTAATCCAAGCGGAAACATGAGTCCGTATACAGGAATGTTGAATTCCTGCAGAAGATACGGAACTGCACCGATATGGTCTTCATGTCCGTGGGTAATGATCAGACCCTTGATTTTCTTGCCGCTTGTGGTCAGATAATCAAAGTCCGGGATCACCTTGTCGATTCCGAACATGTCGTCATCAGGGAACGAGAGCCCGCAGTCGACGAGCAAAATCTCATCGTTGCACTCGATGGCGGTCATGTTCTTTCCTATTTCACCAAGTCCGCCAAGCGGGATCACCCTAACGGAGACCGGCTGCTTCTTGGCTTGGGATTTATTCTTTTTTCCCTGCTTCTTGGCAGGTGTCTGCTGTTTCCTGTTTGTAGAAGTTTTGCTCATTCTACTCCTTTCCAGGGGTTTAACCTTTGACAACTATATTGATGAGTCTTCCTGGAACGGCGATCATCTTTATAACCTCTTTGCCCTGGATAAGCCCCTTAACTATGTCATTTTCCTTGGCGATCTCAAGCATTTCATCTCTGGTGATCTCCGCAGGAATGTAGATTTTTTCTTTGTTTTTGCCGTTGATTTGAACGACGATCTCGATTTCATCCTTCACGAGCGCCTTTTCATCGAATGAAGGCCAGCTCTGTTCGTGAACGGATCCTTCGTATCCCAGTTCACTCCAGAGTTCTTCCGTGATATGCGGAACGAATGGTGCAAGCAGGATCAGCATCTTCCGGATGACTGTGCTCAAAAGCGCATCGTTGACATCGCCTTCCTTGTACCTGTACATCTCGTTGACGAGTTCCATAACCGCACTGATGGCTGTATTGAAATTGAACCTGTCACGGACGTCTTCGGTAACCTTCTTGACGGCGTAGTTCATCATATAGTTCAGTTTCTTGTCGGCTTCGTTTCTGATTTCGTATTCACCCGGCTTGTTTTCGTACTTGTCGAGGAATTCGGCAACCAGTCTCCAGATACGGTTCAGGAATCGGAAGCTTCCTTCAACGCCCTGATCCGACCAATCCAGTTCTCTTTCCGGCGGTGCCGCGAAGAGAATGAACAGTCTGGCCGTGTCTGCACCGTATTTTTCAATGATTTCAGCAGGTCCAACGACATTTCCGAGAGACTTGCTCATCTTTGCCTTGATGTAGTTGCCATTGCTGTCGTTATAACCCTTGATGACCATTCCCTGGGTCAGCAGGTTCTTGAACGGTTCCTCATCCTTGACGAGTCCCAGATCATAAAGAGCCATCTGGAAGAATCTCGCATACATCAGGTGCATGATCGCATGTTCAACACCGCCGATGTACTGGTCTACATTCATCCAGTAGTCCACCTTATCCTTATCGAAGATCGCCTCGTCATTTCTGGCATCGCAGTATCTGAGGAAGTACCAGGATGAATCCAGGAAGGTATCCATCGTGTCGACTTCTCTCTTAGCCGGTTTGCCGCATACCGGACATACCGTATCGACAAAAGTCTTGCTGGTTACGATCGGAGATTCGCCCTTTCCCGTAAATTCAACATCTGTCGGCAGGAGAACCGGCAGATTCTCTTCCTTTTCAGGAACCCAGCCGCAATCCTCACAGTAAATCATCGGAATCGGCGTACCCCAGTATCTCTGTCTGGAGATGAGCCAGTCACGAAGTCTGTAGTTTATGGTCTTGCGTCCGATTCCTCTTTCGTCTGCGATCTCGGCAATCTTTTCAATTGCTTCCTTATTGTCCATACCCGTGAACTCTGCGGAGTTGATCAGCGTACCTTCTGCTGCGCAAGCCTCCTGCAGATTGTTCAGATCGATGTCAGGATCATGAACGTCAATAACAGGTATTATGTCAATTCCGAACTTCTTCGCAAATTCAAAGTCACGCTGGTCGTGCGCCGGTACGCCCATAACAGCTCCGGTACCATATCCCATGATGACATAGTCCGCGATATAGATCGGCATCTCCTGCCCTGAGAATGGGTTAATTGCGTATTTTCCAATGAATACGCCGGTTTTCTCATTGGTCGTAGATGTTCTTTCGATCTCATTCATGCGGGCACATCTCTCGATGTATTCCTTTGCAGGCTTCTCGTATTCAGTACCCTCTACCATCTTCATCAGCGTCGGATATTCAGGTGCGAGTACCATGAATGTGGTTCCGTAGATGGTGTCGATACGCGTGGTGAATACGGTAAGCTCCTCGTCATAGTCCTTGATCTTGAATGTCAGCTCAGCACCGTGGGACTTGCCGATCCAGTTTCGCTGCATGATTTTGACCTTGTTCGGCCATCCTTCCAGCTGATCGAGATTGCTGAGAAGTCTTTCGGCATAATCTGTGATCTTGAAATACCACTGCGAAAGGTTCTTCTTACCAACTACTGAGCCGCAACGCTCGCAGCAGCCATCTACGACCTGTTCGTTTGCAAGTACAGTCTGGCAGCTCGGGCACCAGTTAACGGAGCTTTCCTTCTTGTAGGCCAGTCCTTTTTTGAAGAACTGAACGAAGATCCACTGCATCCATTTGTAATAGTTCGGGTGCGCGGTTGCAACCTCTCTGTCCCAGTCATAGGAAAGTCCAAGGGTTCTCAGCTGTCTGTTCATTTCAGCAATGTTCCCCCAGGTCCATTCGGCCGGTTCGACATTGTGCTGAATCGCTGCGTTTTCTGCAGGCAGTCCGAAAGCGTCATATCCCATCGGGTGGAGAACGTTAAATCCATTCATTTTTTTGAAACGGGCAATGACGTCGCCATTGGAATAATTCCTGACGTGTCCCATATGGAGCTTCCCTGAAGGATAAGGGAACATCTCCAGAACGTAATATTTCTCCTTATCAGGATCTTCGGTTACTTTGAACGCATTGGTCTGCGCCCATTTGTCCTGCCATTTTTTCTCGATTTCACTGAAGTTGTATTTGTCCTGCATTATTTCCTCCAAATTAGTTTTCGTATTCTATGATTTCACAATCTCCCCATACTTTTTCGAGATTGTATCGGTCTCTCATTTCTACGGACATGATGTTGACTACAACATCACCATAGTCCATCAGTATCCAGCCTGAAGACTTCCTGCCCTCTACGCTCTTCGGGAAGGTGCCCTGCGGCTCCATCAGATCTTCAACATTTTCAACGAGGGCTGCGACCTGTCTGTCGCTGCCGCCGGATGCGATAACGAAGTAATCGGCAAAGCTGGATTTCGCTGAGATATCGATGATGATGACATCGATACCCTTCTTATCATACAAAGTCTTTGCAATCAGTTCTGCCTTTTCTCTTGGTTCATTCATATTGATTAATCTCCCTCTTAAAGTATTCCAATGCGTTTGCTGTATCGGGATCGAGATATGCGCCTCTCGATTCCACATATTGTATCGTTTTACTGAGTGAGAAGGCGCAGGCCCTGTTCAGATCCTCATAGGCAAGCGCTCTCAATTCGTTTACCGCCGGGTATGTTCTCCCCGGCTCTATGGCATCCGCAAGAAATATGATTTTTTCAAGCAGTGTCATATTTTCGCGGCCTGTTGTGTGGTACAAGACCGCATTCAGTATTTCTTCGTCTGTGATTCCGAAATCACGTCTGATAAGATATGCCGCCACCTTGCTGTGGGCCAGATTCTTATTGTTCAGATAATGTTCATCCAGGTTCAATTCACGCACATAAGCGTTCATTTCTTCTTCCGGCAGGTTCCTGGCAATATCGTGAAGCAATGCCGCGATCTCAGCCTTCTGCTTGTCAGCGCCGTACTTTTCTGCAAGTCGTAGGGCTTCCTTTGCCACATTCTTAGTGTGTTCCACTCTCCGCTCCTTCAGATCCCGGCCGATGCGTTCCAGACACCTGTTTACTAGCTCCTCGTGTTTATCTGTAGAGTTCATGCTCTTTGATATACCTTTCTACTTTTGGAGAAATCAGATCAGAAACACTTTGTCCTGCAGCCAGACGATCCCTGATTTCGGTCGATGAAATGTCCATCTGTTTGTTATTGATAAGGACGATGTTGGTACCATACGTATCGTGAAGCCTTTGTATCTGCTCCTGCACCTCCTGTTCCTTATATCCGGGCCTTGCGCCGATGATATAGGAGTAGCTGGTCAAAAGCTCGTCGGCGTGCATCCAGGTGTGGATCTTGAGCAGACTGTCCGCACCGCAGATGAAATACAGCTCGTCATCGGGATGACGCTCCTGCATTGCCCGCAGTGTCAGATAAGTGTAGGACACACTCTCATTATCAAGTTCATAGCTGGAAACAGTGATCCTGTCATTCCATTCAGCCTCCAGGGCAAGCATCCTGAGCCTGTCATGACCTGATGCAGTGTGTTTGTCCTGTTTAAACGGCTGTATTCTGGCCGGTACCATGATCACTTCTTTCAGACCCGCCTGTTCACAGGCGTCTTCGGCAAGTGATATGTGCCCCAGATGGACGGGATCGAAGGTTCCTCCGAAAATTCCAATCTTCATCTCATTCTTTTCTCAGAGTTATTCTTTTCTCAGAGCGATGCCCAATTCTTCGAGCTGTGCTTCATCGACGATTCCCGGAGCCTCGCTGACCATACACTGTGCGTTCTGGTTCTTCGGGAATGCGATGACTTCACGGATGGACTTCTCCCCTGTCAGAAGCATGACCAGTCTGTCCAGACCGTACGCCAGGCCGCCGTGAGGAGGCGCTCCGTACTTGAACGCTTCTACGAGGAATCCGAATTTCTCGTTGATTTCTTCTTCGTTCATGTTCAAAGCCTTGAACATGTCTTCCTGCATTTCCTGGTCGTGGATCCTGATGCTTCCGCCGCCCAGTTCAACGCCGTTCAGCACGATGTCATAGGCGTTTGCGAGACATGCATGCGGATCATCCTTGAGAAGCTGCGCATGCTCCGCCTTCGGCGATGTGAACGGATGATGCATTGCGGACCATCTGTCTTCCTTCTCGTCATATTCAAAGAGCGGGAAGTCAACGACCCAGAGGAAATTAAACTGATTATCATCAAGCAGTCCCATTTCGCCTGCAATATGTCTTCGCAGGAAACCGAGGCTGTCGAATACGACGTTGTTCTTATCTGAAATGATGAGAATCAGATCCCCTGCCTTTGCACCGAGAGACGATGCAATGTCTGCAAGCTGTTCCGGTGTAAAGAACTTGTTGACCGATGAGGAAACGCCGTCTTCGGCTACCTTCATCCATACCATGCCCTTTGCACCGTAACTCTTGACAGCTTCCGTCAGCTTGTCGATCTTCTTTCTCGTGTAGCTTTCAGCTGCGCCGTCGATACAGATGGCTCTGACGCTTCCGCCGGCTGCGATCGCATCAGTAAATACCTTGAATTCGCAGTCTTTGACTTTATCAGAGATATCCTGCAGCTCGAAGCCGAATCTTGTATCCGGCTTGTCGCTTCCGAATCTTGTCATAGCTTCTTCGTATGTCATTCTCGGGAACGGCGTTTCAATGTCGATGCCTTTCATTTCCTTCATGACACGCTTCAGGAAACCTTCCTGGACTTCGATCACATCGTCAACGTCAACAAATGACATCTCCAGGTCGATCTGCGTGAATTCCGGCTGTCTGTCGGCTCTCAGGTCTTCGTCTCTGAAGCATTTGACGATCTGGAAGTATCTGTCCGTTCCGCCGACCATCAGCAGCTGCTTGAAGGTCTGCGGAGACTGCGGCAGCGCGTAGAAATGTCCCAGATTGACACGGCTCGGAACCAAATAATCTCTGGCACCTTCCGGCGTGGACTTGATGAGCATCGGCGTTTCGACTTCCGTAAATCCGCACTCGGCGAAGTAGTTTCTCGCCAGGGTGGTCAAATTCGCCCTGAAGGTCAGGTTGTCCTGCATCTTTTTCTTACGCAGATCCAGATATCTGTATTTCAGCCTCAGATTGTCGTCTACGTTGTCATCGTCCTTGATGTAGATCGGCGGCGTGTCTGATTTGGAATAGATAACCAGATCATCTGCAATGACCTCGATATCACCTGTCGGCATGTCGGGATTCTTGGATTCCCTCTCCGCTACAGTTCCCTTGATGCCAACTACGTATTCGCTTCTCAGTGAATCGGCACGATTGAACAGTTCCTCCGGAATGCTGTCATTAAAGAGCACCTGTGTGATGCCGGTCTTATCTCTGACGTCGCAGAAAATCAGACCTCCCAGGTTTCTTCTTTTCTGGATCCAGCCGTTCAGTACGACCTTTTCCCCGATGTCTTCACTTCTCAGTTCACCGCACATATGCGTACGCTTGTAAACCATCTATTATGTCTCCTTTTGTTGTTATGTCGTCATTTGTCGTTTATTTCGTAAGTTCGTCCATGATGCTGTCGATCGGAACTTCTCTCTGTTCTCCGGATTCCATGTCCTTGATCTGCAGCTTTCCTTCGTTCAGCTCGTTTTCGCCGATGATAACAGTCTTGGCAGCGCCAGTTCTGTTGGCGTACTTGAACTGGTTCTTGAAGTTTCTGCCCATGACGTCCATCTGAACGGCTACGCCTGCCAGTCTCAGGTCATGCATCAGCTTCAGCGCAAAGGCTTTGGCCTTGTCTCCCATGAATGCGATGAAGACATCCGTCTCCTGCGGCTCAGGGATCTCAACGCCGCAGGCTTCCATGGTCATGAGGATACGTTCCTTGCCCATGCCCCAGCCAACGCCAGGCGTATCCGGTCCGCCGATTTCTGCGACAAGTCCGTCATATCTGCCGCCGCCGCAAACGGTGCCCTGCGCGCCGATCTTCGTCGTTACGAACTCAAAAGCTGTCTTCGTATAGTAATCCAGACCTCTTACGATCTTCGGATTGACCACATATTTGATGCCAAAGGCGTCCAGATTTGCCTTCAGCTGTTCAAATGCCTCCTTGCAGTCGTCGCACAGATAGTCGAGCATCATCGGAGCATCCTTGACCAGCTCCTGGTCGATCGGCGACTTGCAGTCGAGGATTCTCATCGGGTTGGTGTGGAATCTCTCCTGACAGGTCGGACAAAGCTCATCGTACTTCGGCTCGAGGAACTTTCTCAGCGCATCTCTATGCTTGCCTCTGCATTCCGGACATCCAACACTGTTGATCTCGAGAACGACATCGGTGATCCCCATCTCGTTGATGAAATCGTATCCGATAGCGATGATCTCAGCGTCCGCCATCATATTCATCGTTCCAAAAGTCTCAACGCCGAACTGGTGGAATTCCCTGAGTCTTCCTGACTGCGGCTTTTCGTATCTGCAGCACGGAATATTGTAATAGACCTTTGTTGGCTGCGGTTCCGCGTAAGTCTTGTGTTCACAGAGGGCTCTGGCAACCGGTGAAGTTCCTTCCGGTCTCAGGGTAATGCTTCTGTTTCCAAAATCCTTGAAGGTGTACATTTCCTTCTGTACGATGTCCGTTGTATCTCCAACACCTCTCTGGAACAGTTCGGTATGCTCAAAAATCGGTGTCCTTACTTCCTTGAATCCGTATCTTCTGCAGATCTCGGCGAATTTCTCCTCGATGTAGTGCCACTTATAAGCCTGATCAGGCATTACATCCTTTGTTCCTTTAGGTGCATTCGTTAACATTTACAATTCCTCCTGTTCTCTTTCTTTCTATCATTTCGTCAATGCGTTCTATGTAAATCTGATAATTCGACACATTCGCAATGCGTTCCAATCTGTTTTCTTCAGGATAATAGACCTTGCTGATGCCGCCGGCTCCGAAAGCCAGAATCGACTGTTTCTCCTCCATGATCCTGATGTTGTATATCGAGGCTTTGTCGTCTTTGCAAAAGCCCGTGTTTTCCGTGTTTCCGCTAGTATGCTTCTGCCGGTACAGATAGTATGGCCGGAAGCCGTGCTCTCTGAGCATCTCATGTGCGTCCCGCAGCATCTCCTCGCGCAAAAGCTCGTCCCTGTAATTGAAATTTTCATCCAGCTCTTTGAGCTTTGACGCCCGTTTGACGGCCAGTGTGTGGAGCGTGATGTTATCTGCACCGAGACCGATGATATCGCTGACGCTTTTCATGAAGTCGTCGTGAGTCTCCTCCGGAAGGCCTGCGATCAGGTCCGTATTGATGACCTTCACGCCGCACTTCACAGCGATTTCAAAGGCTTTATACACGTCGTCTACGGTATGCTTTCGGCCGATCAGTTCCAGTGTCTTTTGTTTCGTCGTCTGCGGGTTGATGCTGATTCTGTCGACGCCATGATCGAGAAGAACTCTGATCTTATCTTCGGTGATCGTGTCAGGACGACCGGCCTCAACTGTGTATTCTCTGATCTTTGACAGATCAAAAGCCTTTTCCGTCTTCGTCAGCATTTCATCCAGCTGCCCTGCCGTGAGCGTCGTTGGTGTTCCTCCGCCGAAATACAGGGATTCGATCTGGTAATGCTCCGGCCAGAAGATGACATCGCAGTCTTTCGGTCTGAATCCGACCGCTCTGCACTGATGGCTGACCTGCCAACCTGCCGGCCGGCCTTTGCGGATCATCTCCCCGCAGGCATCGATCTCCTGATGAAGCGCTTCCAGATACCGATCGATTTCACTGTCTGACACCTGATTCGATGTGAATGAGCAGTACAGGCATCTCGTTGGGCAAAACGGGATTCCGATGTATACGGAAAGGCTGCCCGTTTGCGGTTTGCCGATCTGCTCCTGCTGGTAATCGAGGATCTCTGTCGTCAGCGCTGCTTTGCTCTCATGAAGATAATAATCATCCGTGAGGACTTTATATGGGTCTGCGGTCAAAGCAAGCTCAGAAGCGAGTTTTACCGGCCGTATGCCTGTCAGGATCCCCCACTTCGGATGTTTGCCCGTCAGTGCGGCGAGATCTGCATATAACCTGCGCTTGACCTCATCCTTGTCGCCTTTGTACTCGTATATGTAATCGGCATGTTCGCCGATCACGTATTCGGAAGGCTGCAGAAATACTTTGATCAGTTCCTCGAACTGGTTTATGTTGTCTGTTCCCTTAAACTGAAATCTATACAAATGGATTATTCTCTTTCTCAAATCCTATGGTCGTCGGCCCCATGTGTCCCGGGAAGACGCTGGTCTCATCCGGAAGCGGCCACAGTTTCGTGTGAACGGAATCGGCGAGCACCTCATAGGAACTGCCCGGAAAATCCGTTCTGCCGATGGATGCCTGAAACAGCGTATCACCGCTGAAGAGCGTGTTCTCGCTTGCAATATAGATGCACATGCCTCCCGGAGAATGACCGGGCGTTGCGAGAAACTTCAATTCCAGATTGCCGACGGTAAATGTTTCACCGTCTTCCACATTGATGTCAGCCGTGAGTGATGTCGGCATGCCGAACTGCTCGCTCATATTGAAACTCGTGTCTGAAAGCATCTCCGCTTCGTCTTTGCTGGCTACGACTTTTGCGTCCGGGAAGTCTTTGAGATAAGCTTTGACGCCCATAATGTGATCTGCGTGTCCGTGAGTAAGGATCACGTACATGAGATCCAGATCTAATTCTTTGATTTTATCTGTAAGAACTTTGCTGTATCCGCCGGGATCTACAAGAAAGCCCTTTTTGGTTTCTTCGTCATATACAAAAAATGTATTGGTCCCGATTGGACCTGAAGACAGACTCAGAATCTGCATTAAAAACTCCTTTCGCTGTCCAGAAGTATCGTTACAGGGCCGTCATTTGAAATATCAAGGGCCATTTCCGCCTGAAACACACCCTCCTCCACATGGAGTCCTTCGGCCTGAAGGCTTGCGATGACCTCGCGATAGAGGGCGTTGGCTTCCTCCGGTCCTGCTGCATCGAAATAGCTCGGTCTGTTTCCCTTTCTCACATCTCCCAAAAGCGTGAACTGGGAAACGATAAGGATATCTCCTCCCGCCTCCTTGATGCTTTTGTTCATGACGCCCTTCTCGTCGTCAAAAACTCTGAGGGCGGAAATCTTTCTGGAGATGTATTCGACATCCTTGGCTGTATCGCCTTTTTTGACGCCGAGCAGCACCATCAGACCCTTTTCGATCGCGCCTGTCGTTTTGCCGTCTACGGCAACCGAACTTTTTGTAACTCTCTGTACGACTGCTCTCATATTCTGTAAGCTTCCAATATTCCCTGTACACTCTTGAAGGATCTGCAGATCTTTTCGACCTGACTCTTGTCATGAATCATCAGTTTCATGTCGATCCTGTAAGTATCATCTTTGTATTCCTGCGCGTTGAGTCCAACGATTCGAACGTCCATATCCTCGCATATCTTGGATATGTTGGAGATCATGCCCTTCTGGTCTTTGGTGATGATGCAGACCTCACAGGCAAACTCGGAAACGGCCTTATCCGGATCCCAGATGACTTCGATAAGCCTTTGCTGTTCATCAGGCGGCATAGCCTTGATGTTGTCGCAGTCTTTCCTGTGAACCGTGATGCCCCTGCCCTTCGTGATGTATCCGATGATCTCATCGCCCGGAACCGGGTTGCAGCAGTTGGCCATTCTGATCATGAGGTTGTCGACGCCCTCGACCATGACGCCGGATTCGTCCCGCCGCATGTGCCGTTCCTGTTCGGCACGCTTGCTGGTCTTTTCGCCGATTTCATTCAGGTCATCGATGAGTGACTTTTCGTCTTTATCCGTTTCGATTGCATGCTCTTCGTCGTAGTATTTTTGCAGGAGCTGGGCCACCTTCGTCTGGAAGTTGCCGCCATAGCTCAACTGCGTATACAGCTCGTCAGATGTCTTAAAATCGAATTCCTTGAGCGCTTTGTTGATGTAGGAGTTCTTCAGCAGGTGCTTCGGATCGTAACCCTTCTTTCGCAGATACTGGTTGAACATATCCTTGCCCTTGTCGACGGAATCATTACGATTTTCTTTTTTGAGCCACTGTCTGATCTTGTTGCGCGCCGAACTGCTCTTGGCGATCTTGAGCCAGTCGATGCTCGGTCCGGCGGCGTTGGCTGAAGTGACGATTTCTACGATATTGCCGTTTTCCAGTTCGTGGTCAATGGTCACCATCTTGCCGTTGACTTTGGCGCCGACGCATTTGCAACCAACGTCCGTATGGATCTTGAATGCAAAGTCCAGAGGGGTCGCACCTGCAGGAAGTTCGATAACTTCGCCCTGCGGTGTGAATACGAATACCTGATTGGAGAAGAGATCCATCTTCAGAGATTCCATGAACTCCTTTGGATCCTTGACGTCCTTTTGCCACTCGAGGGCCTGTCTGAGCCAGGAAAGCTTCACATCTTCCTTATCGTCTGACGCGCCTTCCTTGTATTTCCAGTGAGCTGCGATACCGTATTCGGCTATTCTGTGCATCTCATGGGTCCTGATCTGGATCTCAAAAGGCTTGCCGGTGTCACCGATGACTGTCGTATGAAGGGACTGGTACATATTCGGTTTCGGCATGGCAATGTAGTCCTTGAATCTGCCGGGGATCGGTTTCCACATGGTGTGGACGAGACCCAGGACCGCGTAGCAGTCTCTGACCGTATCGACGATGATTCTTACCGCCATGAGATCGAATATTTCATCGATGCTCTTATGCTGGAAAGCCATCTTCTTGTAGATGCTGTAAAAATGCTTGGATCTGCCGTAGATTTCATGTTTGATACCTATTTCATCAAGGGTCGCCTGAATTCTCTCTACGACGTCGTTTATGACCTCCTCGCGCTCTTCCTTACGCTCACTCACCTGCTCTGCCAGATCGTAATATGCCTCAGGCTCCAGGAACTTGAGCGCGATATCCTCCAGTTCCATCTTCATGGTATAGATACCAAGTCTGGCGGCAAGCGGCGCGTAGATATCAAGGGTTTCCTGACACTTCTCGACGATCTTTTCATGGGTCATGTAGTTGATCGTGCGAAGATTGTGCAGTCTGTCTGAAAGCTTGATGATCAGAACACGGATGTCCTTTGACATAGCAAGGAACATCTTTCTCAGATTCTCAACCTGACGAACTTCATTACTGGCGGACTTGAGTGTGCCCAGTTTCGTGACACCATCAACGAGAAGAGCGATTTCATCACCGAAATCCTTTCGCAGCTCTTCTTCAGTGTATGGCGTATCCTCAACTACATCATGGAGAAGTCCGGCGACGATAGTCGATTCGTCCATGCCCAGTTCGGCAAGGATCTCGGCAACAGCCATCGGATGGATCAAGTAAGGTTCCCCCGACTTTCTGAGCTGTCCCCGGTGCATCTCTTCGGCAACGTCATACGCCTTTTCGATGACCTCCATGTTGTAGTTCGGATTCATATCTGAAATTGTCTTGAGAAATTCTGATTTCTTTTTCATCTGGTCTTTATTCTATTTCCTGTTCTGATTTCCCTTGACGTATCTCTTGGAACGTTTCTTATTAACGTTTGCTTTGTTGTTGGCAACAGGTGCCTCTGCCTCTGCGGCGGTTTCCGCAGCTTCTGCTTCGACAGCCTCTGGTGCCGTTTCAGCAGCTTCCGTTGCAGTTTCTGCTGCTTCTATTAATTCAGGAGCCTGCTCGGTGACCTGCGCTTCGGCAGTTTCAACAGGTTCCATTACTTCTGTTTCAGTTTCCAGAGCCTTTGTTTCAAGAGTCTGATCCTTCTTTGTATCGTTCTTCTTGGCAGCGCCTACATACTTCTTGCCGCTCTTGGCCTTTTTCTTGGCCTTCTTCTCAGCTTCTCTGATCTGCTTCTGATATTCCGTCGTTCTGTCGCCTCTTCCCAGTTCATAGTAGAGCGGCGAGCAGACACAGATCGAGGAGTATGTACCTGCAATGACACCGACCATCAGTGGGAATACGAATTCTCTGATCGCTTCTCCGGCCATGATGACCATAGGTACCATGACGATGATGGTTGTAATGGATGTCATGAGGGAACGACCGAAGGTCTGCGAAATACTCTGGTCGATGGTCTCCATCAGTGTTCCGCGTTTCATGTACCGTATGTTTTCACGCACTCGGTCGAATATTACGATTGTATCGTTGATCGAGTAACCGACTACCGTCAGGATACCGGCGATGAACGGGTTGTTAACCGTGATGCCGAATATCGCGTAGAAGGATATAACGATCATAACGTCGTGCAGTACGCCGAGCATGGACGCACCGCCGAATTTCCATTGTCTGAATCGGATACGGATGTAGATCATCATACATATCGCGGCTATGATGATGGCGAGGATGGCGTTGTTACGCAGTTCCTTACCAACCGACGGTCCGAAGAATTCTTCGGCGAGTACATCTTCATCCGTTGTTCCGAATGTCTCGTTCATCGTATCGATGACCTTGGCTCTGTCGGCCTTCTCGAGAGATTCGATGGTACGGATGACGATCTGTGTATTGTCGCTTCCCGCGTAGATGATCTCAGGATCCAGGTTGTATTTTGCAATTGCCTTTTCTACTTCGGATATCTTGACCTGCTTGCCCATATCCATCTGGATCATGGTACCGCCGGTGAAGTCAATACCGTAGTTCAGGCCTCTGACAACACCAAATCCGAGTCCAATGATCAGGATACCGGCTGAAATGCAGTAGAAGATCTTTCTCTTGCTCATAAACGGCAGTGTCTTCTTCAATGCAAATACCGCAGTATTATCGTTTCTGACACCGAAGAATGTCTTCTTCTGGAATCTTTCGGTCTGTGCAAAGAGCTTGACGTAAAGCTGCGTGATCACGACAGCGGTGAAGATGCTGACGATGATACTGATCATGAAGGTATATGCGAAGCCCTTTACAGCGCTGGTTCCGATTTCGTACAGGATGACAGCTGCGATCAGGGTTGTGATCTGAGAGTCGATGATCGTTGTCATCGCCCGCTTGGTACCTGTTTCAGATGCCACCCGGACAGTCCTGCCCAACATGATCTCCTCTCGTATTCGCGAGAATATGATTACATTGGCGTCGACCGCCATACCTATACCGACGATAATACCTGCGATTCCAGGCAGCGTGAGTACGTTGCCCATATATGACATGATGTTGAGAATGAGCACTACGTAAAGCAGCAATGCGAGGTCAGCTGCAAAGCCGAGGCCTCTGTAAACGTACAACATCAGCAGCAGGATCAAAAGCAGGCCGATGAGACCGGCGTAAACGCTCATCTCCAGAGCCTTGTATCCTATCGTAGCCGACTGTACTGATGAAGTTACTTCGTGGAGTGTGATCGGAAGCGCACCACCGTTGATCTGTGCAGCCAGCAGCTGTGCTTCTTCCAATGTAAAGTCTCCGGTAATTGAACATCTTCCTCCAAGGATCGGTTCGTTTACGTTTGGTGCTGAAATGATGTTGCCGTCAAGTACGATAGCGATTGCACCGTTGCCGACTCCATCCATTGTCGAAGTTACCTGGCCGTTAAAGGCTTTTGTGGTAGCCTCTCCGAACTTGTCGGCGCCTTCTCTGTCGAATTTCAGATTGACAGCGTATCCGGTGGACTGGTCATCACGTCCGGCTTCCGCTTCCTTGACATTCTCACCTTCCAGGACCACGGTGCCGTCAGCAAGCATGAATTGCAGTTTTGCCGTAGCGCCGATAAGCTCGATCGCTTCTTCCGGATCCTCGACCTCAGGTATCTCTACCCTCAGCCTGTTCTGTCCTTCGATCGTGATGGTCGGTTCTCCCAGACCATTGGCATTGATACGGTTTTCGATAACGGTCTGCGTCTGTTCCATGACTTCGCGCAGTTCCTCATCGCTCAGTTTCTTGACGTCTTTCTTATCCGCCTCCATGACAACGTAAACGCCGCCCTTGATGTCAAGACCAAGACTCATTCTGTCTTTGATCGGATCAATAGGTCCGATTCCATTGACCGTAATCAACCATCCAAAGGCTGTGATAAGAACAATAATGATAGCTATAATCTGTCTAACCCTATAACTCATTCTCTCCTCCGTTATGTACAGAAATATCCATTAAATCATACAGTATATTTTACTACTTATTTATATCTATAACAAGGGAAAAATACTGAAAAATCAATAGATTTCAATATAAAAGCACAGTACCTGGGCACTGTGCTTTCTTTCAAAAATCAATGTGAGTTTTTTTAATTGAAAATCCTACTGATTATTCCTCTTCTTCAGGAACATCAACGACCTCTTCAACAGTTTCTTCTGCTTCTTCGACGACCTCTTCCGGTGCCTCTTCCACAGGAGCAACTTTCTTCATTCTCTTAGGCTTTGACTTTCTTGCCTCTTTTTCTTCGGCATCAGCTACTTCGTCAAAATCATCTGCTGCTCTGTCAAAATGGCGAGGGCCTTCCTTGACAACTTTTGAAACTGACCATCTCATCATCTCAAGCTTGACCTTGTCAGGACCAACCTGAAGAATGATCGTCTCTTCCTTGGTCTTGACGACCTTGCCGCAAATGCCGCCGATCGTTACAATCTCATCTCCTACCTGAATGCCTGCTCTCATAGCATTGGTTTCTTTTTCTCTCTTCTTCTGCGGTCTGATCATCAGGAAATACATCACAATCAGTAACAGAATCAGAATACCAATCGACATCATTGAACTTCCGCCCATTATTCATATCCTCCTTGTTTCGAATGATTCGTTTGCATTTTTGATGGTGCCGGCTGTGGGGGTCGAACCCACACGGTGTTGCCACCACGGGATTTTGAGTCCCGCACGTCTGCCAATTCCATCAAGCCGGCGTAACGAAAAAATTATAACATTACGCCGTTACTATTTCAAGTTCTTCATCCTCGATTTTTTCCATGTGCTTACGCGAGAATTTGTTATACATGATAGGCACGATGAACAGCGTCATTACAGTCGCATACAGGAATCCGCCAATGCAGGCAATGGCAACCGGCTGTACCATTTCCGCCCCGTTTCCGATGCCAATTGCAAGCGGAACGAGTCCAAGTATGGTCGTCGCTGCGGTCATGAGGACAGGCCTCATACGGACTGCTCCGGCCTGGATGATCGCTTCACGTTTTTCCATTCCTTCGAGTCTGAATCTGTTGATACAGTCTACCAATACAATTCCGTTGTTAACAATGATACCCATCATCATGACAAAACCCATCATGGATACGATGCTGAGGACTTGGTTGCATATAAGCAGCGCAATCATACCTCCTGTAAACGCAAGCGGAATCGTAAAAATGATGATAAACGGTGATCTCAAGGACTGGAACTGCGCTACCATAATGAGGTATACGAGAAGGAATCCAACGACCATCATCAGCAGCATCTGTTTCATCGCATGCATGATTTCTTCATCCTGTCCGCCGTAATCGACTGTGACCTCTTCCGAAATCAAATCGCTGCTATTTATCTTTTTCTTGATCTGAGAAGTTACTTTCGTAATGTTATATCCATCGTTTAGAGATGCCGTTACAGTGTATGATCTTTTTTGCCCATCGTGGCCGATCTCATTCATGGAATAATCTCTGCTGATATCTGCAATCGACGAAAGTCTGACTTTTTTCGTTCCACCGTCTTTTTTATCCACAAGCAGTTTCATTTTCCCCAGATCTTTGCGCGAGAATTTGTCCTTTGTCGTATTTTCAATATTGACGTCAATGTCCTTACCGGAAGTCTTAATGGTCGTTGCGGTCTTGTTTTTTTCCAGTTTTTCGGCAATCTGCTGATAGACCTGTGCTACTGTAAGACCGTTCTTCATTGCATCATTCTTATTCACGGTAACATGGACGGATTCCGTACTTGCATCATTGATATCCGACACTTCTTCGATGGCCGCCATATTTCCTATGAGTTCTTCGACTTCTTCGCCTGTATCACGCAATTTATCCAAATCATCACAGAGGAGAGTCAGCGAAATATCGGACCCGCCCATCATCTGCGACATATCCATATCTGCCGATGTTGTGATATCCGCATTGTATTTCTCGGCAAATTTATTGAGAATTCTCTTGATCTCTTTCGCCTGATCAGTCTTATCTTCATCCAGAACGATATACATCGTTGTCTCAGTGTAGTCGTTTTCTACTGCCGAAGCTCCTAAAAATGCCATCGTGTCAGAAGCAAGCATGGCGCCTACTGTTTCCACTCCATCAACTTTTCGGATTTCATCAGCTATCGCATCATTTGCCCTTGCAGTATCCTGGATCGTAGAATCCTCAGGCATCTGAATAGAAGCTGATATCTGCGGCGTACTCATGGCAGGCATGAACTCAAAGCCTTTGACCAAAAGCAGCGAGGTAGAAGCAACCAATAGTATCAGGGCGCCGGCAACCAAAAGCTTGCCGTGATCCAGCGCCGCCTGTACGTACTGCTTGTATATGACGACCGGCTTGCTGGCCTGACTGAGCACTGTGTGTTTCGGGTCTTTATTCAACATCTGCCGTGCCATGGCAGGCACAACGGTCAATGCGATCATAAGGCTGGCCAGCAGCGAGTATGTAACGGTCAGCGCCAGATCTATAAACAGATCCTTGGTCATACCGTCAACGAAGACGATCGGCGCGAATACACATATGGTTGTCAATGTTGATGCCGTAATAGCACCCGCAACCTGCGACGCGCCGGAAACAGCAGCCTGAATGGTACTGTAACCCAAAGACCGCAGCCGATACGTATTTTCAATAACTACAATGGAGTTATCAACAAGCATTCCGATACCGATAGCAAGACCGGAAAGTGAAATCATGTTCAGCGTTACACCGGAGAAATACATGAGCGCCAATGCGAAAATGACACTGATTGGAATGCTGATAGCTGTAATAACTGTCGGTCTGATATCACGCAGGAAGAACAGCAGCACCAATATGGCCAGAATACCGCCAAGAAGCAGGTTCCTGAGGACAGAAGCGATAACGATATGGATGTATTCGCCTGTATCCATCAGGTTTGTAAAATGAAGTCCCTTGTACTTTTTCTGCAGTTCACCGAATTTATCGTTGATATTGTCTGATACCGTTGCTGTCGCATAGGTCGATTGTTTCGTGAAACTGAGCAAAACGCCGTTCTCACCATTGATTCTGGCGTAGGTTTCCGAATCATCAGCGACATAGGAAACCGTAGCGATATCATAGAGCCTGATTGGGTCTACGCCGTCGATTTCCATATCGAAAAGAATGAGGTTTCTCAGTTCGTTCTCATCTTTGATCTTGTCACCGACATTGACGAGAAGCTCTGCCTTACCATCGGTCACGTAACCGGCCGGCATCTGGAAGTTCTGGGCATTCAGAATAGCCGAGATATTCTCCATCGTCAGAACGCCCGTCATATCCGCGCTGTCGAGCGCGGCTTCTTTTGAACTTTCCACTTCGCTCAGGGAAGCCTGCAGATCGTTGACAACGGATTGAATCATGCTCTGGGTAGCTGCCAGATCCGCGTAAGTGTTGTTAATAACAAAGATCTTCTGTTCCGTACTTTCAATGGCGCTTTCTATTGCAGCGATCTTATCGTCGATGTTGACCAGATCACGCAGCTGTTTGACGGTCATTCCCATGCCTTTAATGATTCCCTTATACATGGCGATCTTCTCTTTGTCACCGGCTTTGACAGCTGCATCATAGTCTTTCAGCAGCTTTTTGAGATCATCCATCTGATCCGCAAATTGTTTCTTTAAGTCAATCAGCTTCTCTCTATTCTTTCTGAGATTTTCCAAAAGTGACACGGCCTTAGCGCCGCCGTTTGAAAGTTTGTTCTTGGTGGAATCGATCTTATTGTTCTTGTTCTTTGCATTGGAAATACCGCTTCTGATCTTGCCTTCACCGCGATTGAATTCACTCCTGATAGCGCTGGCGACCTCATCATTGACTTTGTCGATTTTCTTCTGTGATAAAACGACTTGCAGTCCTTCGTCGACCATCCCCATCGTAGAAAGTGAAGCTACGCCTGACACTCCCTTGAGCGGACTTTCCAGGTTTTCCCGGGTAAATTGAGAGACTTCGGAGCTGGATTTATCTTTCATAGAAACCGCGGAAACAACGACCGGCATCATGTTTACGTCGACCTTTATGACCAGCGGTGTACTTGCATTTTCGGGGAAGTTCCCTTCGATCTGTTCTATTTTGTCCCGGATGTCTACGGAAATAGCATCCATATTGACATCATCGGTGAACTCAAGACTGACAACGGAATAGTTGTCGTAAGAATAAGATGTGACATTTTTGATATTGTTCAACGTAGCCATCTGGGATTCCATCGGCTCCGTGATCTGCTTTTCGGCTTCTTCCGCAGTAGCACCCGGATAAGTCGTCATAATCGTCACATAAGGCGTGCTGATATCCGGCAGCAGATCGGGCGTCATCTCATAGACTGCGACGCATCCAAAAACTACAGCTATGACGGCTGCAACGAATACTGTGAACGGTTTTTTTACACTGAATCTTGGTATCATTCTACTACTTCTCTGTCACGTTTCTTTCCCAGAAAACGTGATCTTCATATCCCTGAATCCTTCTATCCTTTTCTGCCATTTCGAGCCTTTGTTCGGCCCATATGCAAAACCTGGCTTCTCTCTCGATCCCCAGGTAGTTTCTACCGAGTTTCTTTGCTGTTACGCTGGTCGTTCCGGATCCCAGAAACGGATCAAACACCATTTCGCCTTCGTTAGAACTGGCGAGAATTAATTTGGCAATGAGTTTCTCCGGCTTTTGTGCCGGATGTTCCGTATTCTCCTTCATAGACCAAAACGGAACGGTGATATCGTTCCAGAAATTGGATGGACACGTATCTCTGAAGTTCCCGTCTTCTGTTTCCACCCAGTCCTTTGGACGGCCGTTTTCTCTGTACGGCGCGATGACTTTTCGTCTTAACTTCACATCGTCTAAATTGAACGTATAATCGTCGGAGACAGTTGCGAACCAGATGTCTTCCATGCTGTTCTTCCAATTGGATGCGGCGCCTCTTCCCTTCTCACGCTGCCAGGTGATCCTGTTGCGGACAAGAAAATGTTCGCCGAGGACACGTCCGATCGTCAGGCTGCTTCTCCAGTCGCAGCACACATAGATCGAGCCGTTGCTTTTGAGCAAAGGCTTGACGGCGCAAACCCATTGTTCCGTGTAAGCCTTATATTCCTCATCGTTCATGCTGCTGAAACGGCTGCCGTTGTAGACTTTGTCCAGATTGTAAGGCGGATCGGCAATAACCAGATCCGCGAAGCCGGCAGGAAGTTTTTTCATGACCTGCAGACTGTCACCATGAATCGTTCTGTTAACAGGAACGGAATCAGGAAGTTTTTCTCCGTCCACACATCGATGGAGGTATTCCTGACCTTCTTGCAATCCCGTATTGATTGTCTTGTTTCTCGGTGAACGTGCCATGCGTCAATTATATAGTTTTTACCGCCTATAATCAAATTAAAAACAAATTAATAATTGATT
The DNA here is from genome assembly GCA_017438285.1 of Bacillota bacterium. GTDB lineage: Bacteria > Bacillota > Clostridia > Peptostreptococcales > Anaerovoracaceae > Lentihominibacter. The sequence goes on along the minus strand of JAFRVY010000025.1, from coordinate 7,119 downwards.
AAAAATAAGACCAAAGACAACGTGTCTTTGGTCCTCTTCTCATGGTGCGGCCTGCCGGACTTGAACCGGCACGGTCTCCCACACGCCCCTCAAACGTGCGCGTCTGCCAATTCCGCCAAGGCCGCATGGCAAATGCCCTTCTTTACAGGCACTCATTTATTGTAGTTTGTGGAACATGTTTTGTCAATAATAAAACTGAAATAATCATTCTCCTTTATTTCTTCACAATTCACTGGTATCATAGTTCCTAATAAGGGGGAATTATTCAATGCAATCACTATTATACTATATCGTTTCGATCATCTCACGAATACATAATTACATTTTGACTTGGAACGACTCGATCGAAAACAGCTTTACCGATAAGGAACTGCATTTTATTGTTATTGGAGCCTTTGGCGTATGTCTGATACTCATACTGCATCCTATCTTTTCATGGCTTGCCAGAAATGGGCACACCATGGTCGTCTCCTTTTTCTATGTCCTTACGGTGATCCTCGTTGTCACCTTTGCCATAGAAATCGGTCAGGGATATTACGGAACGGGAGCGATGGAATATGACGACGTCAAATACGGAATCGCAGGTTTCCTCGCATTCTTCATCGTCTATTTCGTCATACGGAAAATCATTTTATTTATCGCATCCCGTTTGCGGGAAATTCGATGATCTAATTCGGACAATAAAAAGAGCCGCAGAAAGCGGCTCTATTTTATGCCTTTGATCGCATTTAGAATCTCTTGTATGTGTTGCCGAACATGAGATATTCTGTTTCTTCTTTTGGAACCTTGCCGTTCTTGGATGCCTTGTTCGCGATGAAGAAGATAATACCGAGAACGATCCATCCGCCACAGAGTCCCCATTCGATTCCTGTCAGCGGTGAAGGGCTGCCCAGTCCAGGCAAATACAGCCAGAAGAAGAACAGTGATACGAGCAATGCGCCTACGCCAACGACCGGACCGGCCTTCGTGTAGAACGGTCTCTCCAGGTCAGGCTCTTTCTTCCTCAGGATGAAGAATGACAGCGATACCATGAAGTAAGCGACTACCGTACCAAATGCTGCTGCATCAACCAGCCAAACCAGAGCGCCTCTTCCGAGAAGCGGTGAAAGAACTGTGAACAGTCCAACGAGCAGTACTGCTGCAACCGGTGAACCGTACTTCGGGTGTACTTTCGCAAAGGCTGACGGCAGCATCTTCGCTCTTGCCATTGAGAACAGAACTCTGGATGCACCGACAACGAATCCGTTCCAGGATGTCAGAATACCGCACATTGCCGCAATGATCATCAGTTTACCGAACACCGGATTACCCATGCACCAAGCGAAGCAGTTGGCTACCGGAACGGCTGCAGGGTCATTATTGAAGCCCGCAAGGACATCTCCAGGCGTCGAGATCGCAACGGCGAATATCATCAGACAATACCAGAATGCCGCCATGCAGATGGCGATGATCATAACTTTACCGATCTTACCGAGAGGAATGTTCATTTCTTCTGCGGCCTGTGGAATAACGTCAAATCCTACAAACATTGCAGGTACAGCCAGCATGACAGCAACAAATCCTTTACCGTCCGTAAAGAGCGGAATAAAGTGTTCGATCGAACCTGTTGCTGTTCCGCAGACTGCGAATGAAATACCGCCGATGGCCATGGCAACCGTAGCTACAGTCTGGAATACAGCGGATGCCTTCGCACCTCTGTAGTTGATGACTGTCATAACGATTGCACCGAGTATAGCGATGACAAGGAATGTGACAGTAACGTCCGATCCCTGTATCGTCCATAATGTGCCTCCGGTCGGCAGTACGCCTGCAAATAGGAAGTTAATAGCATTAGCGAGTGCCGGACCTTCCCAGGCTGCTACGCCCAGATAAGCCAGTGTGATCATCCAGCCTGTGAACCACGACGCGTTGTATCCCATTGCTCTGTAGGAGAATACGAGTTCGCCTCCGGACAGCGGCAGTGCAGGTGTCAGTTCTGCATAGGTCAAACCTACGAAGATAGCCATTAAACCGCCAAGTCCGAACGCGATCATTGCGCCGACAGAACCACCGTTTCCTACCCAGGAACCGGCCAGCATGATCCAACCCCAACCAATCATAGTACCGAACGCTAATGCCAGTACATCTTTCAGATTGAGGGATCTTTGCAGTTCTTGTCTTCCTTGATTATCCATAAAAAATTCACCTCTTAGTTATCAGAGTGATAATACTGATAATAAATTATACCCAAAAACAACTAAAAAGTGAATATTTTAACAAAATAATGTATATATTTTTATTTTAAGGCATCCAGAACTTTGTCAAGTTCGACGTAAAGATCATCCAGACTGCCGCTGTTATCGACAACGAAATCCGATAAGGCTGCCTTTTTTCTGTCATCCATCTGGCTTTTGATCCTGCTGATGATTTCCTCTCTGGTCATGTGATCTCTTGAAACAACGCGTTCTATCCGCTTTTCGAGGGACGCCGTGATCAGGACCACCTGATCGCAAAGGGTGTCGACTCCTGCCTCAAAAAGAAGCGGCGCATCGATCAGCACATAGGTCTTCCCTTCTCTCTCATAGACGGATAACTTTTTCTTTATCTCGTCAATGATGGCAGTATGCATGATTTCGTTAAACTTATACCGGACTTCATCATCCGAAAAGACAAGAGACGCCATGGCTTTCCTGTCAAGAACGCCCGGAGCACTGAGAATCTCCATGCCTTCCCTGCCGTAAGGCCCTGCTGGTCCGAACAGTTCGTCAAGCACGGCAAGAAGCGGGCTCCCGTCCGCTGTCATATCTCGGCCGATCTGATCGGCATCGATCACTGCAAAGCCTTTGCTCTGCAGATACTCCGCCGCTGTCGATTTGCCGGTTCCGATTCCTCCTGTCAGTCCGATCACTTTCATCGTCTTTCCCTACTTGAGTTCATACCAGTTCTTGCCTTCATTGAGTTCCGCTTTGAGTTCGACGGACATCTCGCAGGCCGATTCCATATTGCTGACGAGAAGCTGCTTCACAGTTTCCTTCTCATCCGGATAGGTGTTGATGATCAACTCGTCATGGATCTGAAGAATAAGCTTTGACTTCAGCCCCTGCTCTTTCAAAGCATTGTAGACCTTGATCATCGCAATTTTGATGATGTCTGCCGCAGTTCCCTGGATCGGCGTATTCATTGCCAGCCTCTCGCCAATCTGTCTGAGCATATACTGAGATGCGTTGATTTCCTTGATGTATCGTTTACGGCCCATCATAGTCGTCACATATCCGTTTTCCTTACAGAAGGCCACGGATTCATCCATAAATTCCTTGACCTGCTTGTGTTTGGCAAAGTAAGCCTGTATATATTCGTTAGCGTCTTTCTGAGTAATATGCAGATTGCTGGAAAGTCCGAATGCGCTCATGCCGTAAATGACGCCGAAATTGACCGCTTTTGCGCGGCTTCTCTCTTCGACCGTGATCTGGTCTTCGGGAACACCCAGAACATTGGCTGCCGTCGCTCTGTGGATATCCTCTCCGTCGTTAAAGGCTTTGATGAGAGCTTCGTCGCCTGACATATGGGCAAGTACGCGCAGTTCGATCTGTGAGTAGTCCGCCCCCACGAGAACGCAGGTCTCGTTTTCAGGCACAAAGGCTTTTCGCAGTTTCCTGCCCAGTTCCTGCCTGATCGGTATGTTCTGCAGATTCGGCTCCGTGCAGCTGATTCGGCCGGTTGCGGCAACCGTCTGTTGGAAATGGGCTCTGATTTTGCTGTCCTTTTCGTTGATAAGCGGAATCAGACCATCGATATAGGTGCTTTTGAGTTTTGACAGCGTCCTATATTCCAGAATATTCGGGATGATCGGATGCTTGTCTTTGATCTTTTCCAGAACATCAACGCTGGTGGAATAACCGCGCTTCGTCTTCTTGCCGTGAGGGAGTTCCAGTTTATCGAACAAGATCTCTCCCAGCTGCTGCGTGGAATTGATATTGAATTCTTCGCCGGCCAGCATCTGAATCATGGCCGAAAGCTCTTCGATCTTGCCCGACAGGGTTTTGCCGTATTCCTCAAGATATGATCTGTCGGCTTTGAATCCTTCCAGTTCCATGGAAGCCATGACTTCGATAAGCGGCAGTTCGATATCGTAGAGTACGCTTTCCAGATCCTGTGCGATGATAATATCCTTCTGATGGCTGCAGATGTCGCCGATCGCCTGACAGATCTGTGCGTCCTGCGGCGTATAGTGGATATACTCGTTTGCCAGCGCCTCCAGCTTATAATTGCTCCTGCCGGAATCGATCACATACTGAGCGACAGCAATGTCAAACCCTGTTTTGAACCGTTTGACTCCCTTGCACATCAGCATGTAATAATCATTGATCAGGTCATGTCCGACAAATGATACCTCCTGCGTATCGATCCAGCCGTAAAATGCATTCAATGCGTCCTCTTCGAAGACGTAATATTTACCGCCGTTGATGGCGCCTATTCTTTCGATGATCGGGTCAGCCAGATGGTCATTGTTTCCGAAGACATGTATGATCGTATCGCCCTCAAATTTCAGGTCTGAGATCTGATTGGCAGAGGAAATAACGACGGCCTCGATCTCCTCCGGACTGCCCTCTTCCATCGTTTCTGATGTCAGTTCTTCCGGTCTCTTGAGACGGCTCAGGAATCTGTTGAATTCCAGTCTCGTGTAGATATCGATCAGAGCATCGTAATTGATATCACCGATCTTGAACTGCTCCATGTCAGTTTCGATTGGAACATTGACATTGATCGTCGCAAGCCGCTTGCTCATCATGGCCTGCATTGTGTTGTCAGAGATCTTATTTTTGAGCCCGTCCGGCTTGATATTCTCCGCGTTTTCGATAATGTTCTCAACGCTGCCGTATTCCTGGATCAGTTTCGTAGCTGTCTTCGCACCGACGCCCGGAACACCGGGGATATTATCGGAAGAATCACCTGCCAGGCCTTTGTAGTCGATAAACTGCAGCGGTGTGAAACCATATGCTTCTACAAATGCATCATGGTCGAACAGATCGAAGTCGGAGACGCCCCGCTTCGTATAAATGATTTTGGTGATATCAGTCGCAAGCTGCAGCTGGTCCCTGTCACCCGTTACGATATATGGCTCCAGTCCTTCTGCTTCCGCGGCTCTGGCAATCGTTCCAATGATGTCGTCGGCCTCAAACCCTTCGATCTCAATGCGCTTGATGCTCATGGCATCCAGAATATCCTTGAGGAGCGGGATCTGCATCGCCAGTTCCGGCGGCATCTTCTTGCGGCCGGCCTTGTATTCTTCATACTCTTTGTGCCTGAACGTAGGCGCGCTCATATCAAAGGCTACGGCCATGTATTCGGGCTCGTAGTCCTTTCTGATTTTGTCCAGCATATTAATGAATCCGAAGATCGCATGGGTATAGATACCGTCTCTCGTGATCATCGGATTTCTCATTGCATAGTACGCCCTGTTGATCAGGCTGTTTCCATCGATGATGGCTATTCGTTTCATTTTGTTACTCCTGCTATTTATCCAGCACAAAGGCTTCCGGGAGCAGTTCAGTGAGAGGTCTTACTTTCAGTTCCCCGGCGGCCTTTGTGATAACTTCGATTTCCGGAGAGAACTCATACATGAACTGCCTGCAGATACCGCACGGAATCGATTCCTCTGCGCCTGCTGATACAGCTATTTTCCGAAAACCGCGCTTGCCTTCTGAGATGGCCTTTACAAATGCCACACGCTCCGCGCATATGGTCGCTCCATAGGATGAGTTCTCAATGTTTACGCCGGTATATACTTCTCCGTCGTCGGTCAAAAGCGCCGCGCCAACGCAAAAACCGGAAAAAGGCGCGTAGGCATTCGCCCTTGCACCTTCCGCTATTTCATACAATTTTTCATTCGAAATATCCATATCTGTTCCCCGTTAAAGATCTTTTGCAGCCTTTGCGCCATAAGCAGACTCGGCGCTTCTGACTGCATCGTTGATCGCTTTTGCCATAACATAGGCTCCCAGATCGCCCAGTGCGTCCTGATTGACTTTGACATCGCCTTTTGCGAGGAAGAATATCGTGTCTCCATCAGCGCTGGTGTGCACCGGTTTGATGGCCCTGGCATACCCATCGTGAGCCATGTCTGCCAGCTTGTTGCACTGGTCTTTGGTCAGATCGGCATTGGTGATCAGAAAACCAATGGTCGTATTGCCGGTAAAAACATTCTTATCGACCTGAACCGATTCCCACATGGCCTTGTCGGTCACATCAAAAGTCTTTCCGTCTTCACAGAGCATGCCTGCGATTTCTTCTCCCGTATCAACGTCAAAGACGTCGCCGAGAGCGTTGACGGCAACGACTGCACCGATCATCAGATCACCTGACTGAACGGCGTAAGTCCCGAGACCGCTCTTCATGAGATGTTCCAGGCCTTTGAACTTACCGACGGTCGCGCCTGTACCGGCGCCTTTGTTTCCGCCCGTAAAAAGAGCGGGATCCGACCACTTCTCCGAGTCGACGCAGGCCGCATAACCCATGTCGGCGTCAGGTCTGCACTTGAAATCGCCGGTGATCAGATCAAAGAGACAGGCTGCCGGAACGATCGGCACGATGCCCATGCCGACATCAAAGCCGATTTTCCTCTCTTCGAGGTACTTCATAACGCCTGTGGCCGAGTCAAGACCATAAGCGCTGCCTCCTGAAATGCAGAGGCCAAAGATTTCCTGAACCATTTTCTGGGGATCCAGAAGGTCTGTTTCTCTTGTTGCAGGACCGCCGCCTTTGACTGACACGCCGGCTCTGGCGCCTTTTTCACAGATGACGACAGTACAGCCGGTCGCGCCCTCTGTGTTCTGTGCGTTACCGATCCTGAATTCTGGAATCTGTTTGATGTTGATTTCCTTCATTGCTTCGGTCCTTTCTAAATCAATCCCCTTTCGGGCTCACTTACAGTATTGCCTGGACTGCTACGATCAAAGCGATGATAACGCCGGTGATACCTTCTCCTCCGAGAAGTCCGGATGCGATGATCGTGCCTGTTCCCTTTTCTTCAAATTTTGGATATACCTTATCGACGATAAGTCTCAATGCGCCGCCTATAAACGCAGTCGCTGACATGAAGAACGGCAGATATACGCCGAGTCCCAATGTCATGACCGGAAG
>JAFRVY010000024.1 GCA_017438285.1 Bacillota bacterium | reverse complement strand
TGTATTTTTAACCGTTTTATGCAGCTTTTATTCTATGCTTTATGCAGGCCGAAAACTACATATAATATGGTCCCGACAAGGTTGAACAAGCCGAAGAACATATACACGCCGGCAGCGCTGAAACCGTCCAGAAGCAACCCGCCGATATACTGGCAGACTATGGTGCTGATGTTGCTTCCTATGACATAATAGGCCGATACCGCCAGGCTCTCGCAGCCATGCGGTGCGAGACGGGAAATGTATCGCACGAACTCCACGAGGATGATCCCGTTGACAGCACCCTGCGTCGCAAACAGAAGGACCAGCATCCACCACGGCAGGCCTGCGCCGTACAGGATAAATCTGGCCGATGAAATGAGCATGGCAGCCAGAATGGTCTTTTGCATGGTGAACTTCTCCGCCAGGCGGTCGCACCACGCCATGAACGGCACCTCGCTTCCTACCATGAGCAGCATGACGATTCCCACGCCGGCCAGCGTTCCGCCGCCCTCTATATAAAGAAAGCTGAAATAGGTATTGTTGGCCACGTTGGTCCCGCCCATGAAGAACATGCAGATCAGCAGCTGACGGACCCGCTTGTCGCTCAGCAGTTTTCTGTAGGTGCCCGCCGCACCGTCGGCAGCCTCTGCACTGGTCGCAGACTCCGCACCTGCAGCAGACTTCGCGGCGTCACCCTGCTCTGCGCCCTCAGCAGAAGCAGTGTCCCCTTCCTGTGACTCGACTTCCCTTGAAATGAGAACCAGTGTTGCCGCGGTGATCAGGAAGCATCCTATATAAATGTAGAAGACCGACCCGACGCCGGCAAGGGATGCAATGCGTCCTCCAACGAAGACGCCCAGCGCAAATCCCACGGCGCCCCACGCCCGCTTTGACCCGAAGGTGCTGAAGGCCTTTGACCCTGAAGAAAGCACCGTCAGGGAGTCGATGAGCGAGATGGACGGCGGCTGCATGAAATAGATGAGCGCATAAAACAGTAGCACAAAGGCCAGAGCCGCTGCGGCTTTCAGGCATAGAGCGAAGACGACAGCGCCAACGCAAAGGCCTGCGAGGAGAAGGCTTTTGCTGCTCCTTGTCTCGCGCCTGCTGTAGATTCCGCCCCAGAATGCGACTGCCGCGATGGCGACCGTCGTACCTGTCGCCGTCACCATACCGATGTCCGAACCGCTGAATCCCAGGGATTTCAGGTACGGCCCGATAAATGGCGTGAACGCTCCGATGGCCATATATGCAAATGTATAAAGAACTTTGTATTTCATTATTGTTGAACTGCTTTTTTTGTGCTACTATTGACTCACGTAGAGTAGATATTGCGCGTCAAGTGTCATGAGATGGGATGTCGCTCATGAACGAAGGACAGTTTGATCCGCGGTGTAATATCGCGTCCGCTACTACACTTGGATTTAGACTTCTATCTCTTTGTGTAGTTACCACGGAAAGAGAAAGGAAGTTTTTTTAATGCTCAAAAAAAACAACACCCTGCGCCTTGTCGTCATGGCGTTCATGATTGCGATCAGCATCGTACTGACAAGGTTTTGTTCTATCAACACGCCGATCGTACGAATCGGCTTCGGGTTCCTGCCGTGTGCCATCATGGGTATCATGTACGGCCCCCTGTGGGCCGGTGCCGGATATGCGATCGCCGATATTCTCGGGATGGTCATCTTCCCGAACGGCGCTTATTTCCCGGGATTCACTCTTACGGCGTTCCTGACGGGACTCGTGTACGGATTCTTTTACCGCAACCGTGAGGTTACTCTGAAGTCATCCATTCTGCCGAATGCGATCGTCAGTTTCGGCCTCAATCTGATTCTCGATACGGTATGGCTCATGATATTGATGGGTCAGGGTTTCCTGGCGCTGCTGCCGGCCCGCATCGTCAAATGCGCTATCATGTTCGTCATTCAGACCGCGATGATTCCGCTCGTCTGGAACAAAATCATGCTGAAGACGCCGATCACTCAATGATCGTGTACATCTCGCCAGCATCTTCCTTGCGGACGGTCTCGTAGAGCTCGTCTACGCGGACTTTGAGAGACCGGTTGCCGAACTGAATAAAGATGATATCGCCTTGCTTGACCTCAGTGCCAGGCTTGGCGATTTTTTCGTTGACGGTGATCCTGCCCTGTTCACAGGCCTCCTTTGCCACCGTTCGCCGCTTGATGATTCTGCTGTTTTTTAGAAATTTATCTATTCTCATAATACTGTTTTTCGATACTATCTATAAAAAAAACGGGTAACCGAAGTTACCCGTTCCGTTATGTCGCTTATTTGTTTACTGCATCCTTAAGAGCCTTACCAGCCTTGAATACAGGAGCCTTTGAGGCAGCAATCTTGATAACTTCGCCAGGCTTTCTAGGGTTTCTTCCCTGTCTAGCTTTTCTTTCACGAACTTCAAAAGTTCCGAATCCAATCAGCTGTACCTTGTCGCCCTTTACCAGTGCGCCTTCGATGCATGATACAACTGCATTTACCGCCAGTTCTGCGTCCTTCTTAGTTGAACCTGTTTTGTCTGCTACTGCAGCTACTAATTCAGCCTTATTCATTAATAATATCCTCCTTAAAAAGTTATGTTTACAGAAAATCTGCTTTGAACAACTTCAAATATAGCCTTGCTAACACGTCCTTTGTTATTATCCCTTGAAACTCCCTATTTGTCAAGGATTTGTAGCACTTTTTAACTTCTCGGAAGCCTCTCTGTTTACCCTGAATGATAATTTCCCCCACTTCTTTGTGTAGATGTCTAAATCTTCATGTAAGAAAGCTTCGTCTTTGACCTCGACACGTACGATATCGCTCAGATTTAGCTTGAGATCGATAGGATTATCCGCGATCTGAACGATTCTCCCGAAGCGGAGCCTCTGGGCCGGACTCACGACAAAGTATTCTGTTTTGTCTTCATCGATAAGCCAATACAGAAAGTGGTTTTCGTACTTATCTCCAACTACCCTTCCAATGGGGCTGATTCTTGTCGCCATTACTATTTCCTCATATCAGGCGTTCAGTAAACTGTACTCCCCGGTCACCGTATCAAAGAGGATGTGGAATACCTCTTTGTCATCATTGAGGCATTCCACGATAAAGAACGGTTTGTACACGGAGTCATGACGGACGTAATTGATGTCCGGGATCTTCAAGATCCTTTTTGCCTTCTGGATCTCGCCGTAAATGGTGCGCGGTGCATCCGCGATAGCATCTTCGACGGTGATCTTTGCCGGCATGACCGTATTGTCGTCTGCGTCCGTCATGACAAGTTCGCCTTTGGATTTGGCCATAGAGTAGCCGCCCCTCCACATGTCGCACATGCAGAGGACTTTGCCGTTGAGACGTTCAAGTTTCTCTCCGTAATCCACATCGAATTCGATGAGGGTATATGGATAGAACAGAAGGTCCATATTCTCAATGGTAAAATGCTTGCTCCTCTTATACAGGCGCTCGAAAGCGTCTTCCATGGTGAAGCCGTTTTTGATTACTTTGATTCTCATACTGGCTGGAATCCTCTTTCTTCCATGTAATTGCTGTCCTTCAGGAAGGTCAGGACGCCGTTTGTTTCCGGAGCGATATCCTTGTAGTTTACCGTTGCGAATCCAGCCGGAATCTTGGTCTTGCATGCCGCTCTGTCGATCATATCCTGCATTTCCTTTGTCGGCGGCTTGCCAACCAGCGAGCCGATGACATAGGCTGCGATAGATACGATGATGCCGATGAAGAAGGTATGCATTCCCGTCGGACCTGCGAGGTCAGCAGCCTCCCAGATAATCGATACGATGCATCCGCAGATCATGGATGCGACGCATCCCGTCGTATTGCCTCTCTTCCACCAGACCGCGCCAACGTAGGATGGCAGGAATGATGACCCGAGGGTGCTGAATGAGAAGACAACGAGATCGAATACTCCAGGCGGTCTGATAAGCGCAATGATGATCGATATTACGCCTACCACCAGAATGCAGATTCTGGATACGCTCATCAGCTGCTTGTCTGTAGCGTTCTTGTTGATATATCTCTGGTAGATGTCACGGCCGAGCATGGTACCCATCAGCATGAGCTGCGCATCCGCCGTACTCATGATTGCCGACATGATGGCGACAAGCACGATGGCTGCCAGTACGCCAGGCAGAAGCATATATGCAAGTTCCAGCACGACCATTTCAGGGTCTCCGCCCTTCGCCGGATCAAGCTGCGGCAGGAGCAGGATGCCCATCAGCCCCATGATGTACGGGATGAAGATGAACATCTGGTTCCAAACGGTCGCGATGACGACGGTCTGCTTCGCCAGTTTCGGGCTCTCCATCGCCATATGGCGGATAACGACGTGCGGCAGTCCCATGTAGCCGATCAGATATACGCCGACCGCACCGGCAACAACGCCCCATTGTCCGAGGTACGCATCGCCTCTGCCCCACATACCTGTGTATGTCGGGTCGAGCGCCGTCAGCTGCTCATTGAGACCGGTCAGTCCGCCAACCTGATTCCAGGCAAGCACGAAGATCATGACCATGGAGCATACCATGACGATGCCCTGAATGAAGTCGGTCCAGGCAACCGCCAGATAACCGCCTGCGAAGGTGTAGAATACGATAACGCCGGCACCGATGATGATGGCCACAGGGAGAGGCACTCCGAGCAATGCGCTCATGGTCTTTCCTGCGGACAGGAACTGCGCCAAAACGTATCCATATACGAAGCAGATGGCGATCGCTGCCGCGATAACTCTGGTGGCCGGACCCGGATAACGTTTTTCAATATATTCGATTGGTGAGAGGCATCCAAGATAATATGAGAGTCTTCTCATTCTCTTACCCAGGATACCGACGTTGAAGATAGCGCCGCCGCCGTCACCAACTGCATACCAGAGGGTGAAATATCCGTCTTGATATGTCTGTGCAGGACCGCCCATGAACATGTATCCGCTCATGGATGTGGTCTGCAGGGTGAGGGCCGTCAGAACGGAGCCGATCTTTCTTCCGCCGAGCAGATAGTCCTCCGATGTCTTACTGTGTTTAGCCCAGTAAACACCGATACCGATCATGCCGATCAGATAAATCATAAGAACTACATATTCGGTAACTCCTCCTCCGATCATTCGCTCTCACCCCCTTCCTTCTTGAGTGAGGCTTGCCACTTGTCGTAAGCCTTTTCCCATTCCTCTTCTTCCTTGTCGTGCTTAGCCATAACAAAATACATTATTACCGCGATAACAATATAAGTGACAGGCCACGAGAGGAACGCGAAGAAAACATGGGGTTCTAAACCAAATATCATTGTCTACCTCCTCTCTTTATTGATATACCGACATAATTGTCAGAATATTTCTATATTTGATTATACACAAGAAAAAAGGGCATGTCCACGCATCGACGCAAAAACTTTACCCTTTTAATGTATAAAATATGTTTTTTCCTACCAGAGACGAAGCTTATCGCAGACCTTTACGATCTTCCTGCCCATGGACAGTCCCAGCAGTTCTTCCCTTCTGATGGTGTGCGTCTTGATGACGAGCACGCCATAGATACAAGCGCCTGCCAGAATCGCGAGAAGCGTTGCGACAGAATTGTGTCCCAGCACCGCCATGAGGACGATGTACAAAATCTTAACGATGATACCCATCACGACTGCGCAGATCAGCGGCTTCGTGACCGTCTGCCTGACCGGTACCGTTACTCCCGTAAACTTTTTAACGCACCTGTAGTCGAGACTGGAGGCAATCAGATACGCACACAGCGTTCCAATTGCCGCGCCCACGATATTGAGTGCGTGTACGCCTACAAGAATCCAGGTGATGATGACCTTGACCGCAATACCGATGGCCAGATTGATTACCGGCCACATTTGCTTGCCAAGTCCCTGCAGCACACCTGTCAGCGTCGTTGTAAGCGCCAGGAATATGAAACCCAGAGCCAGCACCTGCAGACAAGGTGTCGCGTTGATCGCGCTCTCCTTTTGCATCGGATAGAGCAAAAGCAGCGCAGGCTGCGCCAGTGCAAAGAGCCCGAAGGCACACGGCAGTCCGATGATCGTCGTCATGCGGATGCCCAGATTGATGGTGCCGTGCAGATCCTTGGTATCCGCAAGCCTCTTGGCCGCTGCAACCATCGGTACGATGCTGACGATGATGGCCTGCATCAGTACCTGCGGGAATCCGACGATCGGATCCGCCATACTAGTGATCTGTCCATACAGATCATGAGCCATATCCATATCCCAACCGGTTGCCATGAGTCTTCTGTTGACGACTGCCGCGTCTATGGTGTTCATGAGCGGCAAAAGCGAAGCCCCGATGGTGATCGGTACCGCCAGAATCACGATCTTTTTGAGAATGGATTTCGTCGCTTCATATTCCGTCGTTTCGTCATGAGCGATCTTATCGTAGATATCTTTCTTCTTCCTGGAGAAGATGATCAGCATGGTGATGAGTCCGCCGATAGCTCCCGCTGTGGCGCCAAAGGTTCCGCCGGCTGCGCCTCTCGCTCCGGAGTCAAAGGTTTCAGCAAAGAGCGGTGCGCCGATCATATAATATGCGAGGGAGAGTCCTACGCCGACACGGAAGACCTGCTCCACGACCTGCGAGATCGCCGTCGGATTCATATTCTGCTGCCCCTGGAAATATCCCCTGTAGGCCGACATGATCGGAACGAGGACCAGAGCAGGCGCCGTGGCGAGCAACGCCAGGGCCGCGCCCGGAACCTTTACGCCGTTTGCGATCGGAACAGCGCCGATCACAACGACAAGCGCTCCGAAAACGCCCAGTGCCGTCATGAGAGCCAAGGACTTCTTGAACACCCTGTTCGCTTCCCTGAACTGTCCTACCGCGCACCTCTCCGCTACCATCTTCGATGTGGCAACCGGAAGTCCTGCGGTAGATATGACAAGCAGGATCGAATAGACCGCATAGGCAGGCGCATAGTTGGCCATGCCTTCGGCTCCGATCCAGTTGGTCAGCGGAATCCTGAAGAATGCTCCCAGAATCTTCACTATGATGCCTGCGGCTCCCAGAACCGCAGCGCTTGTAACGAGTGATTTCTTTGACATGAATTATAGTTTCCTTAAAATGCTCTCTGTCGCCTTTTCGGCTTCGTATATCGTCTTTTCTATGTCTATCGTTTTGAATTCTCCATCTTCGTAGAGAATCCTGCCGTCGACCATGGTCATGACAACGGATTTCCCCGAGCAGGAGTAAACCAGATTATTGATCAGGTTATGTACAGGATGCATGTTCGGACCGGCGATGTCAACCACGATAAGGTCCGCCCTGCCCCCGGCCTTTACGCTGCCGCAGTCCGTCCTCTTCTGTGCCTTTGCGCCGCCTGTCGTCGCCGCAGCCAGTACCTGTACAGGCGTCATGACTTCCGGCGCGAGACGTGCGACTTTGTTTCCGATAGCCAGAACTTTCATCTCCTCGAACATATCCAGACTGTTGTTGCTGGCTACGCTGTCAGTTCCGATGGCAAGACCGACGCCGCGGTCCAAAACCTTCGCCGCGTCGCAGATGCCGCTGGCCAGTTTCATGTTGCTGATCGGATTCGTGGCAACTGTCACGCCCTTTGCCTTGAAGATGTCCAGATCCTCGTCAGTGCAGTAAACGCAGTGAGCTGCCAGCGCAGGAACGTCGAAGAGTCCCGCATCGTTCAAATAAGCCGCCGGCGTTTTGCCGTGCCTTGCGATGCACTCTTCATGCTCCGTCCTGGTTTCAGAAACGTGGATGTGCATCACCGCATCACCGATTTCTCTGGCGTAATCCGCAAGTGCCTTTGCGGTCTGCGGATCCGACGTGTACTCGGCATGGAGACTCAAGTCTATTTTGATGCGGCCCTCCGCCGCGTTGTGATACTCTTTGTAAAGCTTTTGCATCTCGCCGTAGCTCTCGAGCGTCTCCGGCGCCTGACCCGTGAAGTTGGTCAGGGATCTGGAGATGTTGGCCTTGGCGCCCGCATCGGTCACGGCGCGGGCCATGTCCTCGCAGAAGTAATACATGTCGCTGGTGGACACGATGCCGTCCTGGATCGACTCCGCCATAGCGAGCAGCGTTCCCCAGTAGACCGCATTGGAATCGAGATGTGCCTCAAAGGGGAAGATTCTGGTGTTCAGCCAGTCCTGCAGTTTCAGATTCTCGCCGTAGCCGCGCATCAGCGTCATCGGTGAGTGGGCGTGGGCATTGTAGAAGCCGCTCATCAAAAGCTTGCCGCGGCCGTCATATTCCCTGCCGAAGTCACCTGCCGGACGTTCGCTGCCGACGTAGGTGATCTTATCTCCTTCTACCGCTGCAAAGGCATCCTGCAGCACGTTGTATTCTTCGTCAATGATTGTGATGTTCTTAAAAAGCATATTGTGTCTCCCGAAATGACCGGAACGGTCCGCGCTACATCAGCGGTGCCACCAGTCTCAAAGCCTTGCCGCAGATCTTTCCGACCAGGCTGTACTCCTGACAGTTTTTGAGGGTGATCCTCTGGCACTTCTTCAGCGTTTCCTGGAAGTCATCTTCCACGTCGTGAACGATGGCGTTCTTCCAGAAGTAGACCGCGCATTCGAAATGGAGGTACAGGCTTCTGAAGTCCAGATTGATCGTTCCTACGACGGCCTTTTCGTCGTCACAGGAAAAGTTCTTCGCATGGATGAATCCAGGCGTGTATTCGTATATCTTGACGCCCTTTCTGATGAGTTCCGGATAATGGGTCCTCGCCAGGACATAGGCGTATTTCTTGTCCGGAATGTGCGGCACGATGATCTTGACATCGATGCCTCTCTGCGCTGCGAAGATCAGCGCGTTGGTCATCTCCTCATCGAGGATCAGATACGGCGTAGTGATATGCACGTATTCATTCGCCCTGTTGATGATATCCAGGTACACGCGCTTGCCGACTTCCTCGTTGTCATAAGGGCTGTCTCCAAACGGAGCCATATAGCCGCCGAACTTGACGCCGACACTCGGTCTTGACGGCTTGTACATGTACTTGTAGTACTGCTCTTTTTTCTTCGCATCGATGTTCCACATCTGCAGGAACATGAGCGTCAGGTTATTGACAGCTTCGCCCTGGATCATGACCGCTGTGTCCTTCCAGTGGCCGAAGCGTTCTCTCCTGTTGATGTATTCATCGGCGAGATTGACGCCGCCCGTAAATCCCGTGCGTCCGTCGATGACGATGATCTTGCGGTGGTCTCTGTTGTTCTGGTGCGTCGTCAGAAACGGTCTCATCGGGGAGAATATCTTACAGTCGATGCCCATCGCCTGAAGCTTTGCCGGATAGTTTCTGGGCAGCAGACTCATCATGCACGTTCCGTCATACATCAGCCTTACTTCGACGCCTTCCCGTGCCTTGCGCTCGAGGATCTCCAGAACGCTGTCCCACATCTCGCCCTTGTCGATGATGAAATACTCCATGAAGATGAAGTCGGTGGCGCTTTCCAGCTGGTCCAGAAGCTCAGCGTATTTCGTCTCTCCCGAAGGGAAATACTTGGCCCCGCTGTTGTCGTAGACCGGATAGTTTCCATCCTCGTAGAGATACTTGAAGAGTCCGTATTCCTGTCCGGAATCGGTCATGAGTCTGTTGACCGTGTCCTTGTCAGGCAGGAGCAGGCGCTCTTCTTCGATGATGATCTCGTTGATGCGTTCTCCGATGACGCGGGTGCCCGGCTGAAGCTTTATGAAAAAATAAAAAGGAACTCCAATAATTGGTGTGGCGACAATGATGATCGTCCACATCAATTTGAAGCTCGAGTTTTGCTGGATATTGAGCAGATATATGATGACTACCGCAGCAATGACACCAACAACATAGTTCAGGACTATGACCTTTTCGTCGAGTAAGTATACGCCTCCAAAAAGTACTGCGATTTGGATAAGAATGAGTACCACAAATATCGTGGTACGTCCAAACAGTAATTTCCAGAGGCCTCTGATTCTTCTCATCTCTCGTTACCGATCAATCCTCTTCATCTTCGAGGTAGGATATGTACGGAAGGTTTCTGTATCTCTGATCGTAATCGAGTCCGTATCCGATGATGAACAGATCGTCTACTTCGAAACCGACATAAGTTGCACTCAGGTCAACCTTCCTGTTGCACTGCTTGTTCAGCAGTGAGCATATCTTGATGGATTTGGCACCTCTGCTCTCAAAGTACCCTACCAGGTAGTTGAGCGTGATGCCGGAATCCACGATATCCTCGACGATGATAACATTCTGATCCTCGATATTCGTATCCAGGTCCTTGTTGATCTTTACGATACCCGATGATTTCTTCGAGGATCCGTAGCTGCTGACAGCCATGAAGTCGATGGTCATGTCAAGATCGACGTTCTTCATGACGTCGCTCATCCACATGACGGCGCCTCTGAGAATGCCTACAAGAATGACCTTTTCGCCTTTGTAATCCTCGGTTATCTGCTTACCGATTTCCTGTGCTCTGGTTTCTATCTGTTCTCTGGTGTACAGCACCGATCCAATTACGTCAGACATTGTCATGTTCCTCCTCGTCAGCGTCCTTTTTTGCGTCGTCTTCATCTACTTCATATTCTACATCATCGACTACCTGTTTACCACGATATTTTTTGGACAGATCCGTGACCTTCTCGCCGTTCCAGTACTTGTCCAGTTCGTTTCTCAGGTACCACAAAATGAGTATCCAGACAACGATGTCATCCAGTATTCCCACAGGGAATATGAACGGCGGTATAATATCAAACGGCAGGAACAGGTATATGATTCCTGCGATGATGATCGCTTTTTTTCGCTTAGGGACGGTCTTGTCAGCCATCATGAAACGGATGGCTTTGATTCGTCTCCATAAGACCCTGAATCCTAAAAACTGCATCTCCTGATCTCCTTTTTACCCTAACCGTATTACCCTAACCTTCGAGCAGTGCTTCCATCAGATCGAGCAGGTCCTCGTGTCCCGTCCTCTTGAGGGCGGAAACCGGGATGACGATGTCGTCCCCGCCGAGTCCCAGGGTCTGTCTGATGGTCCTGATCTGCTTTTGCATCTGATTGCGTGAGATTTTGTCGGCCTTCGTCGCAACGACAACGCCGTCCAATCCGTAGTGCCTGAGATACTCATACATCTCAACGTCCTGCTTCGACGGCGCATGGCGGATATCGACCAGCAGCACGACCTTGAGCAGGTTCTCGCGGGAGCCTAAGTACTGCTCCATCATCGGTCCCCAGCTCTCGGAAACGGACTTGCTGACCTTGGCGTATCCATAGCCGGGAAGATCCACGATTCTGAACGCGTCGTTGATCAGATAGAAGTTGATCGTCCTCGTCTTGCCCGGGCTGCCGCTGACTCTCGCCAGCTTCTTTCTGCCCGTGAGCAGGTTGAGCAGCGAGGATTTACCCACGTTGGATCTGCCCGCAAAGGCGATTTCCTTCAGGTCCCCGGCCGGATATTGATTCGGTTTTACTGCTACAGCTTCCAGCTGCGAATTGGTTATCTTCATTTTACCAGTACTTCCTTGAGCGCATCGCTCACCGTGTCGAGAAGCACGAATTCCATATCATTTCTGACGGCTTCCGGAATTTCAGGAATGTCGACTTCGTTCTCTCTCGGGAGCAAAACTTTCCTGATGCCCGCTCTGTGGGCCGCCATGACCTTTTCTCTGATGCCGCCGACCGGAAGCACCTTGCCCCGGAGGGTGATTTCTCCCGTCATGGCGATATCCTTGCGGACAGGAGTCCCTGTCAGCGTGGAAATCAGCGCCGTGCACATGGTCACGCCTGCCGACGGACCGTCCTTTGGCGTAGCGCCTTCCGGAATGTGCAGATGGATGTCATATTTCTTGTAGAATTCCTCATCGATTCCAAGCTTGCCCGCAATCGAACGAATGTAGCTGATGCCGGCCTTTGCAGATTCCTGCATGACGTCTCCCAGCTGTCCCGTGAGTTCCAGCTTGCCGGTTCCCGGAACTGCCGTCGTTTCGATGAACAAAGTCTCGCCGCCGACGATGGTCCACGCAAGTCCCGTGGTGACGCCGACTTCACTCTTGTTCTTGATGACATCGAAGTGGAATTTCTTCTTGCCCAGATACTCTTCGACGCGCTTAGCGGTCATGCTGACCTTATCCGTCTCGCCTGCAACGTATCTGCGGGCAACCTTCCTGCAGAGATTACCGATCTCTCTTTCCAGATTACGCACGCCGGATTCTCTGGTGTAATAGTTGATGATCGTCATGATCCCGCTCTTTGTGAAACTGATCATTTTATTTGTCAGACCGTTCTCCTTGAGCTGTTTCGGCACCAGATACTGCTGGGCGATGTTAAGCTTGTCGTCTTCCGTATATCCTGCGACCTCAATGACTTCCATCCTGTCGAGCAAAGGCCTCGGAATGGTTTCTGTCGTATTTGCTGTGGTGATGAACAGGACCTTCGAGAGGTCAAACGGCACTTCGAGGAAGTGATCCGTAAAGTCTTTGTTCTGTTCAGGGTCCAGAACCTCCAGCAGAGCTGATGCAGGGTCGCCCTTGTAGTCAGCGCCGATCTTGTCGACCTCGTCGAAGAGGAAGACCGGATTTCTCGTTCCGCAGTCCTTGATGGATGAGATGATCCTGCCCGGAATCGCACCGATGTATGTCCTTCTGTGACCTCTGATCTCAGCTTCGTCTCTGACGCCGCCCAGGGACATTCTGACGAACTCCCTGCCGATGGATCTTGCTACGCTCTTGGCGATGGATGTCTTGCCGGTTCCCGGAGGGCCTACGAGACAGAGGATCGGGCCTTTGAGCTCTTCGGAGAGCTGCATGACAGCCAGATATTCCAGCACTCTGTCTTTTACCTTGTGGAGTCCGTAGTGATCCTCGTTCAGGATCTGCTCGGCCTTGACGATGTCGATGTTGTCCTCGCTGAGGGTGTTCCAAGGAAGACCCAGCACGGTCTCGATGTATGTCCTGCTGACCGTCGCTTCCGCTGATGACGGCTGCATACGGGAGAATCTGCTGATCTCCTTTTCGACCTTATCTCTCGTCTTGTCATCCAGTTCCAAAGCTGCCAGCTGCTCTCTGTAACCGGCAACTTCGTCCTCGATGCTCTCATCGCCGCCCAGTTCTTCCTGGATGGCTCTCATCTGCTCGCGCAGATAGTACTCTCTCTGATTCTGATTGATCTGGTCTTTGACCTTGGATGAGATATCCTGCTCGATATTCAGGATCTCGATCTCCTTGATCAGGATGTCGTTGAGCGTCTTGAGTCTCTCTTTCTGATCCAGAAGCTCCAGCACCGCCTGCTTATCCTCGATCTTGATCTCCAGGTGGGATGCGATCATGTCGGCCATGCGTCCCGGAGAGTCGATGGTCACTACCGTGGCAAAGATCTCCGGTGCCATATTCTGATTGATGTTGATGTACTCGTCGAAACTTCCCAGTACGGTTCTCATCAGTGCTTCCGCCTCCGAGTCGACCTCGCCCGGTTTGTCAGGCAAAGGCTCCACACGGCACTTGAAGTAAGGCACTTCAAAAAGTGTGTCCGCGATCCTGCCTCTGCAGATTCCCTCTACCAGAACACGGATAGCGTCGCCCGGCAGCTTGAGCATCTGCTTGATCTTGGCGATGGTTCCGATCTGATAGAAGTCTTTCGTTGTCGGCAGATCCGTATTCTCGTCAAGCTGTGATGACAGGAATACGTACTGATTGTTTACCATGGCCTTCTCGAGGGCATTGATGGATTTCTCCCTGCCGATATCAAAGTGAAGTACCATGTTCGGAAATACCGAAAGTCCCCTGAGGGGTATCATCGGCAGATCAAGAAAATCAGCCTCTATGATAGCCCTATCTCTATTCTTTTCGTCCATTGATGTCTATCCTCCCTTTTTTATGCATAAGGGCGGCGTTAGGAAGCCGCCCCGGTGATTTCTTCATTCGTTTCAGCCATAACCAGTTCCGGTTCGTGATCAGCTTCTACGGTGTCCTTCGTTATAATGCACTTTGCCACGTCATTTCGGGATGGGAGATCGTACATGATATCCGTCATCATTCTTTCCATGATGCCCCTGAGTCCGCGGGCGCCCGTCTTCTTAGCCAGCGCCTGCTTGGCAATGGCTTCGATGGCGTCGTCTTTGATTTCCAGCTCGACGCCGTCCATGGCCAGAAGTTTACTGTACTGTTTGACGAGTGCATTCTTAGGTTCTGTCAGTATGTTGATGAGTGCTTCCTCACTGAGATCCTCCAGCGTGACCAGTACCGGCAGTCTTCCGACGATTTCAGGAATGAGGCCGTATTTCATCAGATCCTCAGGCTGAAGATGCTTCAGCAGTTCTTCCTTTTCGACCTTGTTGGTCTCGACGTTGGAATTGAACCCGATGACCTTCTCGCCGATCCTCTTCTGGATAACCTTTTCCAGTCCGTCAAAGGCGCCGCCGCAAATAAACAGCACATTCGTCGTATCGAACTGAATGAATTCCTGTTCCGGATGCTTACGTCCGCCCTGCGGCGGAACGTTGGCAACGGTGCCTTCCAGGATCTTGAGGAGCGCCTGCTGTACGCCCTCACCGCTGACGTCTCTCGTAATCGAAGGGTTCTCCGACTTGCGGGCGATCTTATCGATCTCGTCCACATAGACGATGCCCTTCTGCGCTCTCTCCACGTCGTAGTCGGCCGCCTGAATCAGTTTGAGGAGGATGTTCTCAACGTCCTCACCGACGTAGCCTGCTTCCGTGACTGTCGTCGCGTCGGCGATCGCAAAAGGCACGTCCAGAATCTTCGCCAGGGTCTGGGCAAGAAGGGTCTTGCCGCAGCCTGTCGGTCCTGCCATGCAGATATTGCTCTTCTGCAGTTCGACATCATCATCGAATTCTTCGCTGTTGATTCTCTTGTAGTGGTTATAAACTGCAACCGCCAGAGATTTCTTCGCCGCTTCCTGACCTATGACGTACTCCGAAAGAGCCGCATAGATCTCTGCAGGCTTCGGCAGTTTGACCGGTTCACCTTCGACAACGCCGGTCCTTCTCTGCCTGGACTCCCGGTCCAAAATCTCCTGGCAGAGCTTGACACACTCATCGCAGATATATACCCCGTTGGCGCTGATCAATCGCTTGACCTGTCCCTGAGGCTTGCCGCAGAATGAGCATCTCAGCTGGTTGTTTTTGTCATACTTCGACATATTCTTTCCCCTGTATTATCTCTCCGTGATCACCTTGTCCACGAGGCCGTATTCTCTGGCTTCCTCAGCGGACATGAAGTTATCCCTGTCTGTATCCTTGGAAACGGTCTCCAGAGTCTGTCCGGTGTTCTCGCTCAGGATCTTGTTGAGCTTGTCCTTGGTTCTCATGATCCACTCCGCATGGATCTTGATATCCTCTGCCTGTCCCTGCACTCCGCCCAGAGGCTGATGGATCATGATCTCAGCATTCGGGAGAGCGTAGCGTTTCCCCTTTTGTCCGGCAGCCAGAAGGAATGCTCCCATGCTCGCCGCCATACCTACACAGATCGTCGACACCTCAGGCTTGATGTATCTGATGGTGTCATAAATAGCCATGCCGGCGGTAATGGAACCGCCGGGGCTGTTGATGTAGATATTGATATCCTTATCCGGATCTTCTGCTTCCAGATAAAGAAGCTGCGCAACCACCAGGCTCGCGAGGTGCTCGTCGATGGCTTCGCCTATGAATATGATTCTGTCTTTCAAAAGCCTGGAGTAAATGTCATAGGACCTTTCTCCCTGGCCTGTCTGTTCTACGACATAAGGTATCAGTGCCATGTTGGCCTCCTTATCGATACTTATTTCGATACTATTTCTTTACTGCACTTTCGTACATGAGATCTACTGCCTTCTTGACCTTCAGATCGTCTTCGAGGACCTTCATGTTGTCAACGCCGATCATCTCTGTCAGCTTCTCAACTTCCAGTCCATACTGCTTCGCCATGGCTTCCAGTTCTTCCTTGACTTCTTCAGGAGTTACTTCAAAAGCTTCCTGATCGGCGATCTTGCTGACCATCATTCTGGTCTTGGTCTTCTTGAACGCTTCATCCTGCAGGGAATCTCTGAATTCCTGAGGTTCCTGACCCATGTACTTGATGTAGCTTGCCAGATCCATGCCCTGTGCTCTCAGCTGCTGGTCGAATTCATTCATCATGTTCTCGACTTCCTGCTGGACCATAACGTCAGGAACTTCGAAATCGTTGGCTTCGAATACCTTCTCGATAACGCTGTTCTTCATGGAATTCTCTGCTCTGGCTGCTGCAGCCTTTTCCAGTTCTTCTCTCTTGTTTGCCTTCAGCTCGTCCAAAGTATCGAACTCGCTGACATCCTTTACGAAGTCATCATCGATCTCAGGGATTTCCTGTTCCTTGACCTCGTGGACCTTGCACTTGAATACGGCTTCCTTACCTGCCAGTTCTTCTGCGTGATATTCTTCAGGGAAGGTTACCTTAACATCTATTTCATCATCCTTTGAAGCGCCTACCAGCTGTTCTTCAAATCCTGGAATGAATGTGCCTGAACCCAGCTTCAGCGGCTGTCTTTCTGCGGTGCCGCCCTCAAACTGTTCGTCTCCGACGAATCCTGCATAGTCGATGAGGACTGTGTCGCCGTCCTTGGCAGGTCTGTCAACCTCAACCATACGTGAGTTTCTGGCTGCCAGGTTTTCGATTTCCTTATCAACATCTTCGTCAGTTACTTCGGCAGAAACATTCTCGATCTCAACGCCGGTGTAGCCCGTAACTTCGAATTCAGGGAATACAGTTACCGTTACAGTAACTTCGAACGGTTCGCCCTTCTTGACCTGACCGAACTCTGCTCTCGGATAATCGATGACTTCCAGATCCAGTTCATCGACAGCCAGAGGGTAGTTCAGATTGAACAAATCGTTGATTGCATCTTCTACAAAAATGTTTTCTCCGTATCTCTTTTCGATGAGACTTCTTGGGGCCTTGCCCTTTCTGAAACCATCGATTTCAAATCTTCCTTTTTCTCTCTGGTATACTTTCACGATAGCACTTTCGAATTCCTCGCCTGTGAACTCCATCTTGAGCTTTGCTTCGCTGTTTTCTTTTGAGATTAGTGTTGCCTTCATTTAAAAATTTCCTCCTCTCCGCGTCGGTAACGCAGTACAGAATATTATAACTGTTTTGCCTTGAAAAGTAAAGGATTGAGCCAAGAAAAAGAGACGTTTTCAACGTCCCTCTATCATTTCCATTCCTTTGGCATATTTGCTCTTGTCTTCGGCCTCCAGGCCGTACTTTTTTTGGACTTTGTCGCCTACTTTCAGGAGCTCTTCCTTGTCGCCTGAATACAGTTCGATCTCCAGCTCCGAAATCGGGATGCTGCCCTTCTCCGTGATCACTTCGCCTTCATCCAGCGAAAACTCAAAGATGCCGTCGCCCGTATCGATGCGGAAGCTCTTTCTGTTGATCTTCGTTTCAACGCAGCACTTGAGTTCCTTTCCCTTGATCAGTTCGATAAAGGTGTTTCCCAGACTGCATTCTCTGAATAGTTCCGGATCGGGCTCTGCACCGCTTGCCGGAATGTTGATTTCTTCCCTCTGATGGAGGCCTTCCTCGCTGTTGCCTTTGCACTTGAGCGTAGCAACCGGCGTATCGCCTTCCATCCTGACTCTATAGGCGATGCCGTTTTTGGCCAGATCTCCATCTTCTGTGTCGTAATACCTGGCGTGGAAGAACAGTTCTTCTCTGGAGTCCTTTTCCTCACACAATTCGTAGAGTTCGTCCTCCCAGATCGCCTGTCTCGTATCCTCGTCAGGTACTGAAAACTTCAGTTCAATTTCCATAAAAAAACCTTTCTCCGTTATGACGTACCTTGACATAATAGCAAAGAAAGGTTCGAAAATCAAGTTTTATGTAAGTTCGGGCCATCATAGACACTGTCGCCTTGCCCGTCGATAGCGACAATGAGCGGCAGTTTCTCAACCTCCAGCGCCCGGATGGCTTCTGTCCCCAGTTCTTCAAAAGCCACGATTTCCGATGCTTTCACACACTGTGCGATCAGCGCTGCGGCGCCTCCGATCGCCGCCAGATAGACGGATCCCTTTCGCGTCATCGCATCGATGACCGCTTCGCTTCTCGGGCCTTTGCCTACGGTGGCGACGACGCCCTGCTCCAGCAGAAGCGGCGTGTACGGATCCATACGGCCGCTGGTCGTAGGACCTGCTGAGCCGATGGGATATCCGGGACGTGCCGGTGTCGGACCGGCGTAATAAATGATCGCGCCCTCGAGATCAAAAGGAAGCGTCTCGCCTCTTTCGATCATCTCCTGCAGTCTCTTGTGAGCGGCATCTCTTGCCGCATATATGGTCCCTGTCAGAAGAACGGTGTCGCCGGCTTTGAGTCCGGCAAGCTTTTGTTTCGTGAATGGTGCTGTCAGCTCGTATTTCATAGGATGACCTCCTGGTGGCGCACCACGTGGCAGTTGATGTTCACTGCGACCGGAAGTCCCGCGATGTGCGTCGGCGCCGAGATGATATGTACAGCCAGCGCCGTCGTCTCTCCGCCGAAGCCCTGCGGTCCGATGTTCAGCCCGTTGATTCTCTCGAGGAGACGCTGCTCCATCTCCCCATAGAACGGATCCGCGTTTTTCTCTCCCAAAGGCCTGAGCAGCGCCTTTTTGGCCATGAGGGCAGCTTTGTTGAAGTTGCCTCCGATGCCGACGCCGACCACGATCGGCGGGCACGGATTGCCTCCTGCCTCTTTGCAGATCTCAACGATCGCATCTTCTGCGCCGCTGACGCCTGCGCCCGGTGTCAGCATCCTGATCCGGCTCATGTTTTCGGATCCGAAGCCCTTAGCGCAGACCGTGACCTTAAGGTGTTCACCGGGGACGATGTCAATGACGATGTCCGCCGGCGTGCTGTCGCCTGTGTTGACCCTGTCAAAAGGATCCTTCACGATGGTCTTTCTCAGGTATCCTTCCTCGCAGCCCTGTCTGACACCTTCGTTGACCGCATCCTTCAGATCGCCGCCTGTCAGGTGGACGTCCTGTCCCACTTCCAGAAAAACGCAGGCCATGCCTGTATCCTGGCAGATCGGGAATACGCCTTCCTCTGCGATGCGCGCGTTCTCCTGCATGCTCGCAAAGACCTCTTTGGCAAGAGGCTCTTGCTCCTTCTGCGCACACTGCCCGACACAGGCCTTCACATCTTCAGCGAGGTGATAATTCGTGTCTATGTACAGCTGTTTGACGGCTTTTGTAATCTCGTTTACGTTAATCTCTCTCATAGGGTTATCATACCACAAAGGGTGATGGAAGATAAATCCCCCATCACCCGATTTTGGAGAGTGAGTTTTCACTCACTGGCTAAGTTTGATAACTGTTGCTCAACACTTTCAAAGGATGTTGAACCTTCCGACTGTTTGGCTTTGATGCAGTTGACAATCGAAATCGCATCGTATATATCCTCATCAAAGGCAGCAGAGAAGGATTTGAACTCCTCCATGGTCAGCTCGTCCAGAGCCACGCCTTTGTTGATCGCGTAGAGAACCATGTTTCCGATGATCTCGTGGCAGTCCCTGAACGGAATTCCTTTGGATACGAGATAGTCGGCTGCGTCCGTTGCGTTCATGTAGCCGTACTTGGCAGCCTTTGACATGGTGCCCGTGTTCACCTGCATGGTCTGGAGCATCTCCTTGAAGATGCTAAGAGACGCCTTCACCGTATCGACCGCATCGAATACCGGTTCCTTGTCCTCCTGCAGGTCTTTGTTGTATGCCAGCGGCAGGCCTTTGCAGACCGTGAGCAGGCTCATCATGTCACCGAAGACTCTGCCGGATTTGCCGCGGATCAGTTCCGCCATGTCCGGATTCTTTTTCTGCGGCATGATGCTGCTGCCGGTGGCGTAGGCGTCGTCCATCTCGATGAAGCCGAATTCCGCGCTGCTCCAGAGGATGAGTTCCTCGCAAAACCTCGAGAGATGCATCATCGTAATGGCGCAGCAGTCAATGAATTCAAGGGCAAAGTCCCTGTCTGCCACGGCGTCCATAGCGTTCGGCAAAACCTCGCTGAACCCGAGTTCGTCCGCCAGGAACTGACGGTCCGTATTGTAGGTCGTCCCCGCCAGAGCGCCGCTTCCCAGCGGCATTCTGTCGATGCGCTTCAGACAGTCTGCGTAACGTTCCTTGTCCCTTGCGAACATCTGGTAGTAGGCCAGCATGTGGTATGCGAGGGTCACAGGCTGGGCTCTCTGCAGATGCGTATAGCCCGGCATGATGGTCTCCTTGTGCTTTGCCGCCAGGTCTTTGAGTGCGGCGAGCAATTCATCGAGAAGCACATCGATTTCGGCTGTTTCCTTTTTCAGATACAGTCTGATATCCAGAGCGATTTGATCGTTTCGGCTCCTTGCCGTATGCAGTTTCTTGCCGGTCTGCCCGATGCGTTCGGTGAGAATCGTTTCTATATTCATGTGGATATCTTCGCCCTCGATGGTAAATTCCACCTTGCCGGCTTCGATATCCGCAAGGACCTCCTTAAGGGTCTTGATGATCAGTTCCGATTCTTCCATGCTGATGATGCCCTGTTTGCCGAGCATCTTTGCGTGGGCTATGCTGCCCGCGATATCTTCTGCGTAAAGTCTTTGGTCGAAACCGATGGAAGCATTGAATTCATCACTCGACGAACTCGCTTGCTTTGAAAACCTTCCTTTCCAGAGTTTCATGATACTTCGCTCCTCCTTCTGCTGTCTCTTTCTGAATCGCGCGGATCTTGAGCGGCAGCGACCACAGATTGATGAATCCTTCGGCATCGTACTGGTTGTAGACCTCGTCCTTACTGAATGTCGCGAATTCCTCGTTATAGAGTGAATATGGCGACTTCTTGGCGACGGCGGTTGCGTTGCCTTTGTAGAGCTTCATCTTGACCGTGCCGGTTACGTTTTTCTGTGTCACATCGACGAAGGCACAGATCGCCTCTCTCAGCGGTGTGAACCAGAGTCCATTATACAGGATCTCTGCGAACTGTTCACCGACGATCTTCTTGTAGTGCGACGTGTCTCTGTCGAGGATCAATTCTTCCAGACCTGCACGAGCAGCGAAGAGAATCGTTCCGCCAGGAGTTTCGTATACGCCTCTGGATTTCATTCCAACGAGACGGTTTTCTATGATATCGATCGTTCCGATACCGTTCTTGCTGCCCAGTTCATTAAGCTTAGTCAGCAGTTCGATCGGGCCCATCTTCACGCCGTCAACGGCGACAGGTACACCCTTCTCGAAATCTATATTCACATAAGTGACCTCATCCGGCGCCTTTTCCGGCGGGAGGCTGAGTACGTGGATGGTGTCATAATGCTCATTCCACGGATTTTCCAGTTCACCGCCTTCGTGGCTGATGTGCCAGATATTCTCGTCTCTCGAATAGATCTTCTCAGTGGATTGGGAAATCGGAATATTTTGCTCTACGGAGTATGCGATCATTTCCTCTCTGGAACTGAACGGCCATTCCGGCATTCTCCACGGCGCGATGATTTTGATTGCAGGATCAAGGGCGTGAATAGAAGATTCGAATCTTACCTGGTCATTGCCCTTGCCGGTACATCCGTGCGCAATATAGAACGCTTCTTCTGCCTGCGCGATTTCGACGAGCTTCTTCGCCATGAGCGGTCTTGCCATGGATGTACCCAGCAGATAATTCTCATAGGACGCGCCGGCCTTCAGCGTAGGCCAGATGTAGTCTGTAATAAACTCTTCTCTGATATCCAATGTGATAGCCTTGATGGCTCCTGTCTGGAGCGCCTTCTGCTCGATCGCATTGAAATCTTCTTTCTGTCCCGCATTGCAGCAAACTGCAATGACGTCATAATCGTAGTTCTCCTTGAGCCACTTCATGATGACCGAAGTGTCGAGACCTCCCGAATATGCAAGTATTACTTTTTCCTTAGCCATTTTCTCTCCTCCTGGAATTGGTTTATACGGCAATAAATACAAGTCCATGTGAATGATTATACATATTTGCGTATATAAATCAACCCCTAAAATAAAAAAACAGCGACTTTTGTCGCTGTTTTTTTGGAAATCGTCTAATTTGGATAGCGTTGGAAGCTGACTTTGTATGCACCGAGTATGCATTTGCATGGAATCAACGCCGCAGGAATGTCCGTTGTATGCCACTCAAATGAGCAGTCACAGTATTCCTTGTTGGCATCGATCTTCTCAGCAGGACGAAATTCAGTATCTCTGAGGATGCCATCCTCATACTTCAGATAATAGCAGCCGTCATTATCGTTTTCCGCCGGGCATCCGCCCTCTTTTCCGGTTCCCTTAAAGGTGATATCCAAAGGTAAAGATCTGATCGTTACCGCACCGTCAGCCAAACGCTCGAATGTGATCTCATCCCGCGTACTCTTCCAGTTTGCCAGATTCAGCCAGCCTCTCCTGCCGTCGGCGGCGACCGGTGTATTGAACTCGATGTACACCACATTATTGTCACGTATTTCGGCGTTAATGCGGAGAACCGGCCGAAGCGATTCATAGCCATCAGGAAGAATTGCGCGAATCCGGTCGTGATCCGTCTCATATGCCATGACAAACTGCTCCACGCTGACCTGCTTCAGCTGCTGCGCACCGGTCTCATCAACTGTGAGTCCTTCGCCGCTCAGCCATTCCTTTTTGAAGACGTACTTGTCAGCATTCGTGAGCTCGCTGAACCCCCAGTCACCATAAGTATTCGGATATTTACAGAGAAACCCGTTCTTCTTGGCGGCTCCTGCAGATGCTTTGTTCTGGGTCATAATGTGCGCTGTGATGGTCTTGACATCTGTGGTGAACAGATAGTCCCTGAGAAGCTTAATGACATCAGTGGCGATGCCTCTGCCCCACCAGGCATCACTGATGCGGCATCCAATAGAAGCCTTTGCCTTTGTCTCTTCGTAATTGTATATTTCAGCGATGCCGATCATTCTGCAGTTCTCGGGTTTGTAGTAGATACCCATGATAATAGACTCGCCTGTGTCGAAGCACTCTTCCTCCATCTTCGCCAGGGCCTTGACGGCATCTTCATACTTCTGC
The DNA here is from genome assembly GCA_017438285.1 of Bacillota bacterium. Lineage (GTDB taxonomy): Bacteria > Bacillota > Clostridia > Peptostreptococcales > Anaerovoracaceae > Lentihominibacter. The sequence continues at coordinate 13,622 of JAFRVY010000024.1, read as the reverse complement.
TCATACAAAAAAGTCGGCAGATACCTGTATACCTTCTCATTGCCGGCGAACTCAGCAAGTGCGTCCGCGTCATCAAGTGTCATTTTTTTCAGGACGATTCTCTCGTCCTCTATGTACGGATATTCTTCAAAGAGTTTCATAATACGTTCATTATAACAAAAAAACACCGGAACGGCTCGCCCAAACGAGGTTCCGGTGTCAATGATTTAGTTATGCGGTTTATTTCTTTGATTTTGCAATGTCATCCAGTTGCTTCTTAACTTCGTCGAAAGAAGTGGAACCAGTTGATTTTTTCGATTCGATTACATTTCTGATTGCAATCTTATCGTAAACATCGCTGTCAAAGGACTGTGAGAACTGCTTCAGGTCATCCAGCCACAACTCTTCAACAGGTTTGCCGTGGTTGATCGCGTAACGGACGACGTTGCCAATGATCTCTTCCTGCTTGTCTGCTTCGATACCCTTTGAACGCAGATAACCTGCCAGTTCTGTTGCATTCATGTAGCCGTATTTAGCTGCTCTCTGCATATCGCCTCTGTTGATCTTTATATTCTTGATCATCTCGACGAACATATCCAGACAGGACTCTACTGTGTTTGCTGCATCCAAAAGAGCATATTTATCTTCCTGCATGTCTCTGTTGTATGACATCGGCAGGCCTTTGAAAATCGTCAGCAGGTTGATCATGTCGCCGTATACTCTTCCTGTCTTGCCTCTGATCAACTCGGCAACGTCCGGATTCTTTTTCTGCGGCAGGACTTTGCTTCCCGTCGTGAATGCGTCATCCATCTCGACAAATCCGAATTCAACAGAACTCCACAGGATCAGATCCTCACAGAATCTGGAAAGGTGCATCATCGTGATAGAACAATCGCTGATGAATTCCATTCCGAAGTCTCTGTCAGCAACAGAGTCCATTGCATTTGGAAGGATGGAGTTGAACTTCAGCTCCTTCATCATTCTGTTTCTATCACTTTCCCAGACAGTACCGGCCAGTGCGCCGCTGTCAGGAGTCATTACATTGATGCGCTCCAGGCAATCCTCAAATCTCTTGAGATCGCGGCTGAACATCTGATAGTACGCGAGCAGGTGGTAAGCCAGTGTGATTGGCTGTGCCCTCTGCAGATGAGAGTATCCTGGCATAATCGTGTTCACGTGCTCTTTCGCCATCATTTCCAGAGTATCCAGCAGTTCTTTAAGAGATTCTCTGATTAGATTGTTTTCCTCTCTCAAAAAGAGTCTCGTGTCGATAACGACCTGATCGTTAACGCTTCTCGACCAGTTCAACTTCTTTGCGACAGCGCCGATCTTCTCTTCAAGCTGCGCCTCGATGCATCCGTGAATATCATCGTATTCGACCTTGAATTCAACCTTGCCGGCTTCGAGATCAGCAAGCACCTTTTTCAGACCATCTACTATCTGATCGCATTCCTCGCTTGAAATCAGCTTATTCTGCTTGAGCATATGTGCGTGAGCTATGCTCGCCGTGATTTCCTCGTCATAGAGCATGTTATCGACGCCTATTGACGAGATGAACTCTTTCGCGGTCTGTTTCATATTATCACCTCTTTTAGTTGAACGTGATTACTGTTCCAGTCTTTCCCTCCAGAGCATCAATTGCCTTGTCCAGGGAAGTGATGATTGCTTTCTTGTTCGGGAACATTCTTACGAATTTCATTGCCGCTTCAACCTTAGGAAGCATGCTTCCCTTAGCAAACTGTCCCTCTTCCATGTACTTAACGGCATCGATCAGGGTCATATGATCCAGATCCTGCTGATCCGGTTTCTTGTAGTTGATGGAAACCTTTTCAACCTGGGTGAGGATCATGAGAACATCTGCCTCAACCTGTTCAGCGAGAAGCTCTGCAGCAAAATCTTTATCGATGACTGCTGCAACGCCTTCCAGATGTCCGTCCGGTTTCTCAACGACAGGGATTCCGCCGCCGCCGCAAGTGATGACGATGGTATTATCCCAAAGCTGCTTTACGGCTTCGATCTCAACGATGCGCAAAGGCTTAGGCGATGCAACGACTCTTCTCCAACCTCTTCCGGCATCCTCGATGACAGACCAGCCCTTTTCTTCTGCGAGAGCTTTTGCTTCTTCTTCAGTATAGAACGGGCCGATCGGCTTTGACGGATTCTGGAAAGCAGGGTCGTTTTCATCGACGATCATCTGCGTAGCTACAGTAACGACAGGAACGTGTCTGTTCTCTTTGTTCAAAGCGTAAAGCAGGCACTGCTGAATGTGATATCCAATGTATCCCTGTGACATTGCGCCGCAAACGTCAAACGGCATTGCAGGCGTAACATCCTTCGCAGCTTCGCTTGCCATTACGATACGTCCCACCTGTGGACCATTGCCGTGAACGACTGCGATCTCATAACCCATACCGCTGATCTCGGCAACCTTCTCAGTGGTCTTCTTTACTACTTCCAGCTGGGCTTCCGCAGTTGCATTTCCGTTACCTTCCTGCAGTGCGTTTCCACCCAGTGCTATTACAATTTTTCCTTTACAATCTGACATATTTATCTCCTACTAATGAATTAAAGATCAACTCTGTTTACAGGGCAGCTCATACATCTTGGGCCGCCTCTTCCTCTTGAAAGCTCAGCGCTCGGAATCGTCAGGACTTTGATGCCCTTCTTGTCCATGAGCTCGTTGGAAACATAGTTTCTCTCATAAGTTACAACTGTTCCAGGAGCGATGCAGAGTGTGTTGGAACCATCGTTCCACTGTTCTCTCTGTGCTGCCAGGAGTTCGCCGCCTCCGCATCTGATCAGTTCGATTGCCGGAAGTCCCAGTTCCATAGCCAGGATGTTCTGAAGTTCGTCCTTCATTGCGTTGAACTTGAGCTCTCCGCCCTTCCCCATGGTGATTTCGTATACGCCCAGAGGTCCTTCGATCTCAGGATGGATCGTGAACTTGTCATAATCGATCATGGTGAATACCGTGTCGAGATGCATGAACGCTCTTGTCTTAGGAATATCGAATACCAGAACCTTCTTGAACGGTGAATCCTTGAGAAGATGTCTTGCGAAGCATTCGATTCCTGCAATGGTAGTTCTCTGTGAAAGACCGATAGCTACCATTTCCTTTGAAAGTACAAGCACGTCTCCGCCTTCGATGGAATAATCGTCGGAGAGATCATACCACTGCTTGTTCTCTTCCGTTGCAAAATCTCTGTTGTACTTGAAAGCATATTTCAGAAGCAGAGATTCTCTTCTTCTTTCCTGCGTGTGCATGTGGTGGATGTTGATTCCGTCACCTACGCAGGCACCCGGGTCTCTGGTAAAGTACAGATTCGGCATTGGATCCGAAACGTACGGATAGTCATCGTGGATCAGGTCCATGAGGGAGTGTACTTCATCTGAAGGCACCTCATTCTTCTTGATTCCGGCGATGAGCTTTGCAACCATTGCCTCAGGCTCGAATGTCATGAGATAAGAGATCAGGCTCTCTCTCATGCCCTGTGATGTGATCAGTGAGAGATCGAGAAAATCCTCGATCAGGTTCTGCTGCAGCTCTGGTGTTTTCAGAGCCTTTGCTGTCTCCTGGACGTAGTAAACAACTTCTACGCCGTTATCTTTTAAAACTTTGGCAAACGCGTCGTGTTCTTCCTGCGCAACCTTGAGATAAGGGATATCATCAAAGAGCAGTCTCTCCATCGTTGACGGAGTCAGGGCTTCCAGTTCCAATCCCGGTCTGTGAAGCAGAACCTTGTTCAGCTTGCCAATTTCTGAATAGTTGTGGATTCCAGGTATCATGTTTAACCTCCTGAATATCAAGTTGATTATCTGCCGATAGTTGCTACCATTACAGCCTTGATAGTGTGCATTCTGTTTTCAGCCTCATCGAATACCTTTGAGTGTCTGCTTCTGAATACTTCGTCGGTGACCTCGCGGATGTCGTATCCGAGTTCCATCTGGCTCTTTGCCATTGTAGTTTCGAAGTCGTGGAATGAAGGCAGGCAGTGCATGAAGATAACGTTTTCGTTACCTGTTGCTTCGATCATTGCTTCATCTACTCTGTAAGGTGTGAGCATTCTTACTCTTTCTGGAATCTGGTCTTCTTCACCCATGGATGCCCAGATATCAGTGTACAGAACGTCAGCGCCCTTGATGGCTTCTACGTCTGATCTTACTTCAATGACAGCGCCTGTTTCTTCGGCTACAGCCTTTGCTCTTGCAACGACGTCAGCGTCTACCTGATCGCAAAGTTCCTGCGGTCCGTAAGCTACGAAGTGCATTCCCATCTTAGCGCAGCCGTACATCCATGCATACGCCATGTTGTTTCTAACGTCTCCTACGAATACGACCTTGCAGTCTCTCAGCGGCTTAGCAACGTGCTCTTCGATAGTGAGCAGGTCAGCCAGGATCTGAGTCGGGTGATCCACGTCAGTCAGTCCGTTCCATACAGGAACGCCGGCATACTTAGCCAGGTCTTCTACGACTTTCTGGTCATATCCTCTGTATTCGATACCGTCATAAAATCTTCCCAGTACCTTAGCTGTGTCTTCCAGTGATTCCTTCTTGCCCATCTGTGATGACTTGCTGTCGAGGAATGTTACGTGTGCTCCCTCTTCCAGTGCGCCTGTTTCAAAAGCACATCTTGTTCTCGTTGAAGTCTTCTCAAAAAGCAGAACTACGTTCTTTCCCTTCATAGTGTCTCCGAGAAGTCCGGCTCTCTTCTTGGCCTTCAGATCATGAGCCAGATCCAGCATATATCTGATTTCCTCCGGAGTGAAATCCATCAGTGTGAGAAAACTTCTACCTTTCAAATTAACAGCCATAACTATATTCTCCTTTTCCTATAAATAACTAAGAAATAACTGTTGAACTATTGTCAGTTTAAATATAAAAGTAATCGGCACATCCAATCAAGTGCCAGTTACTTTGTTTTTTCGTGTGCCAGTGCTGTTTCCAGGATCTCCACGCCGTTGCATATCTGCTGCAGACTCGGATAGGAAAAGTTCAGCCTGATATGGTCGTCTCCGTGGGCTTTTTGCGGATAGAACAGCCGTCCCGGCACGAAGGTCATGCCAAGTTTCTGCGTCTGTTCGAGCAGCCTGCGCGCGTTGATCCAGTGGGGCAGCTTGATCCATAGATATACCCCGCCTTTCGGTCTGCTGTACTCGAGTTCATATTCATCTGCAAATCTGTCGATCAACTCGCACATGAGATCCCGCTTCTCCCTGCAGACTCTGCGGAATAGATCGAGTCTCTCCGCGAAGACACCCTTCTTCATGTATTCGAGCGTCACCATCTGCGCCGCCCACTCGGGATTCGAGAGCCGCAGGGACATCATGTCCCCAAACCGTCTGATGATGTTCTTATCAGCGACGACAAAGGATATGCCCGCGCCGGGCACCATGGTCAGCGAAAGCGAATACATATAGATGACATTATCGCCCGTGTCCATGGATTTGATCGAAGGTACAGGCTCTATGTCGTAATAGAGTTCCGACCCCTCATCCTCTTCGATGATTGGTATGCGGTATTTATAGGAGAGATCCAGAAGCTTTTGCCTGCGTTCCAGCGGAAGGATCGCGCCCGTCGGATTGTTGAAGCTGGAGCCCACATAGATGAAAGCCGGCTTCTCGCTTTCGATGAGCGCCTCCAGATTGTCGCATATGATGCCGTCCTCATCCATCGGAATGGTCAAAAGCTCACCGCCCGCGACTCTGATGGTTCTGAATACGTCCGGCGATGTGGTCTCTTCGATGAGTACTTTGTCCCCCTTCCTGAGCATAAGACTCATGATGAAGTCGATGGCCTGATTGTTCTCGGAAAAGATCTGGATATTACCCGGATCCACCTTGATACCCTTTGTGGCCATGAACTTGACGATTTCCTTTCGCAGCTCCGGATCGCCCTGATACGGTGCGTAGAAATACGCTTCTTTCCTGTCCGATTTGAAAATACTCTCAAAGGTATCCGCCAGTTCTTCCGCCTTGTATGGCTCTCTGGCTGCGACGCCTCCGCCGAAGGAAATAACGCCGCTGTCAAAGCTTTTGCTGTAGATGGCGTCGAACTCGCTGTCAAATACAGCGTACTCGTCTCTCATGAGGGCTTCCCAGTTGACGGATTTTCTCAGCCGCTTTGCGGCGGTCTCATCCGGTTCGTCCGCCGCTTTCTCTTCCTTTTGCCTGAGATCGATGCGGTAGCCTTTGCCCTGAGAAGAAGAAACCAGCCCCTCTGCCTTGAGCTCGTGGTACGCCTTGGTGATCGTGTTCCTGTGCACGTCAAGCTCCGCTGCCAGAATGCGCTCGGACGGCAGCGCGTAGCCGCCGGTGATCGTCCCCTTGAGGACCTGCGCCTTGATCTGGTCAGCGATCTGCAGATAGACCGGTATTTTGCTTTCCTTGTCGATATTGATTTTCATCGCATCACTTCTTCGGCCTTGCGCCGTGGAACTGATAATATGTCGTCTCTATGTTTCCGTTGTACAGCTTCCTGCGGCGGTCGGCCCGTCTTCCCATCTGCTTCTCCATTTCCTTATCGGAGGTGATAGCAAAAACCGACCAGCCCGGATGCGCACTGCAAAGGCTTCTGAGCGCCTTGTAGATTCTCTGTATCTCGTCCTCGGAACCGATACGCACGCCGTAAGGCAGATTCGTCACAATGACGGCGTTCGTCCAAAGGCCTGCCGCAGCGCCCTGCACCTGGTCAGCGCTGATTGCCGCAGCATCGTTCTCCGCCGGCTGAAATCGGGCGATGTCGCCCCGTTCGATCTCGATATAGTCTTCAACGCCGGCTTCGGCAGCGTTTGCACGGGCTGCCTTGACCGCCCTGCTGTCGATGTCGCGGGCGATGATGCGTCCGCTCACCTGCTCCGGCGGGATGATGGCATCAAAGGCCGCCTTTCGTTCTTCCTTCCAAAGGCCTGCGTCAATGCAGTCCCATTTCTCCGCGTCAAAACTTCTGTTCAGCCCCGGCGCGATGTTTCCGGCGATGAGGGCCGCTTCGATCGGAATCGTACCGCTGCCGCAGCACGGGTCGATCAGGATACGACCGCGGTTCCAAAAGCTCAGCTGGATCATCGCAGCGGCCAGGGTCTCTTTGATCGGGGCATCCACGTCCGCCAACCTGTATCCGCGCTTGTGCAGGCCCATTCCCGTCGTATCGACCGTCAGTGTGACCCTGTCCTTGAGGATCGTTACCTTGATGGTATGGTCCGCACCGGTTTCAGGGAAGCGTTCCTTTCCGTAAGCCAGTTTCATCCTCTCAACGACGGCCTTTTTTGCGACGCTCTGTATCGAAGGAGGATGATGCAGTTGTGACTTTACAGTAGAGCATGTTACGGTAAACCTGCCGTCAACAGGTATGATCCTCTCCCATTCCACCGATTTGACTCCCTGAAAGAGTTCTTCGAAGGTCTTGGCCTCGAATTCAGCCGTTTTCAGGAGCACTCTGTCGGCGCTGCGAAGCCAGAGATTGGAACGGATCACCGCTCTCTCGTCTCCACTGTATGTCACTTTCCCGTCTTCAGTTTTTATGATCTCATAGCCCAGTGCCTCCACCTCTCTGCGGACGACCGCTTCAAGGCCGAAGGTTGCTGTGGCTATCAATTCCATCTTCATATTGCTATTTCTTGTTCAGTCTGCTGATAAAATCTTTCCTGCTCTTGTACACTTCCCCGCTTCTGTCGCGGTACTTGTACATGAGTTTCTCCTGATGCGGATCGTAATCGATCTGTTCCTCAAAGAGCTGCCTCTCATATGCGTTCAGATCAGCATAGTTCTTGATGTACGCGTCGATCGGTTTCGGGAGCACCGCCATATATATCAGCGGTCTGAGCAGGAATACGTGCACCAGGGTAAACAGAACGACGATCAGGAATACCGTCTTCGGTTCGATGCCGAGGCTCATGGTGCAAAGGCACAGCAGCACGCCGATCGCCCAGATCACGAAGGTGATCATGAACTTGTCCAGGAACCGCAGCTTGCTTTCCAGCGCAGGGGCATACCATTCGCCTCTGCGGCTGGCTCTCTTCATGACCTTGCTCCACTTGTTGTTAACAACTGACAGATGCAGCGCCGCAACATAATTGCTTCTCGTGACATCTTCCTCAGAGATCGTTTCCGCGAAGATATCCTGTTTCTCAAAGATGACTTCCGTGAAGATGCATTTTCCTTCGCCCATGACCGAAATTGAAAGCGTTTCTCCCGGCTGACAGTTGATGATCATCTGCTGATCCGCCTGCAGCATCTCCGAATTATTATCGGTTGCCACAATAACGTAACCTTCCATACAATAGATGCCGATGGAGACGCACTCTCCGCCCAGTCCCTGGTCCTGCGCATCCTTATGCTTGGTCAGCGGGATGTTCTTCGCTTCGGAAGACGCCTCGACGACTTCCATGCGGCCCCTGCAGCCTTTGCGCATGATCAGGTTGTAGTCCTTCTTGAGGGTTCCGAAACACTTGGTTTTGACGGCACCGTCAAAGGCATCCTGCTCCAGCGGTCCCAGTTTTACCGAGCGCTCATCGCCGTGAGCCAGCACGACGCTGCCCTCGAGCACCATCAGGATGCGGTCGTAATCCGGAAGTTTCGTGAAGGAAGACTCCTCTGCACTGGATTCGGCCGTACTCAGACGCCAGATGAAATCCCTGTCCAGATACTCCGCCTTCGCAGGATAAATAGCCTGTTCCGTTGTCGTTCCGCCGGACCACTGGCCTTTCTTGTAGTTTTCCTGTTTTTTGATGATCTTTTCCATTCTAAAATCAATCCTCTATAATCATTTTCTCTTTTGCCACTGGAATCTGTTGCCGAACACGTCGTAGCCTATGACGTGGACAGAATCGCCCCTGAGCGTGCAGAAATCGCGCTTCTCGACGATCTCATCGGATCGGTGGATCTGACCGTCAAAATCGAAATCCACGCTCCAGAAATTGATGGCCGAAGAGCCGTCTTCGCCGATGTATTTGACCGCGACCTCTTCGTCAGCCTCGCTGAGTTCGAATCGGTCCGGCTTGTAATCCAGGATCCTCAGGCAACCGAGCTCCTCCGAGAAGGTGATCGAAGACCTGTCGTCCACCTCTTCGGCAGCGTTCCTGAGTACTGCAAAGGCTCTGCCCTCCGCTTTTTCCTTTTGCCTGCTGAGTCTGAGGATCTGGCTCGATGTAGCCACATCTCCCTCGTCGCACATGATCCATTTCCTGCCGAGGCTGTTGCAGACAGCGCCCAGCGTTCCCGAACCGGAGAAAAAGTCGGCGCAGATGTCGCCTTCATCGCTGCCGGCTTCCACGATGCGCGCCAGAAGCTTTTCGGGTTTCTGGGTAGCGTATCCGGTCCTCTCCGAGGACGTGCGGCCGACCATGTCGATGTTCCACACATCCTTCATGTTGACCATGGTGTACCAGCCGATCTCGTCCTGGAACTCCTCGACGCCCTTGAACCTGTACGGTTTCAGTCCCCTGTTGTAGGACTTTTCTTTCAATATGTTGAATTTGTATTTTTTCGTCTTGCTGTAAAAAAGAATCGTGTCGTGCTTTCTCGCAAAGCTCTTTTTGCTTGCGCCGCCCGACTTGTAATTCCACGCGATCTCGTTGATGAAGTTGTTCTCACCAAAAATCTCGTCCATGAGCATTTTCACGTAATGAGAGCCGTGCCAGTCCAGGTGGACCCAGATGACGCCTGTATCCGAAAGCAGTTCACGCATCATGTGGAATCTGACCGCCAGCATGGAGAGGTACTGCTCGATGCTGTCCTCCCACTTGTCATCGTAGGCGCCCGTCTTGATGACCGGCGACTTGCCCAGTTTCGAGGATTCCAAACGCACCGAGGCCTGATATTTGCTGTTGGTAAAGAACGGCGGATCCACGTAGATGAGCTGGACCTTACCCGCCATTCCCTTTTTCTTGAGCAGATATTCCATGAAGACCAGATTATCACCGGAGGCGAGCATGTCTGCCTCTGATTCCGGACCGTTTCCATAGATTTCATCGGTCCTGTAATCAGGGCAGGACTCCCTGCTCATGATCTCCTCAAACAGCACGCGGCCGTTTTCTATTGCATTCAAAACATCGTAGACTTTGCTCATGAAATAATATGTCCTTTCGTCGCCTCTATCTTACCACATCCGTCGGTACGAAGGCAAAGAAATCCGTAGGCCAGTCTTTGTTCATGCCCGTGGGCCAGTCCCCTGTTTCCCGCGGGTAGGCTTCCTATCTCCCGTGGGTCAGAACAGGAATCAGATCCTTACGGCCGGCCGTCTTCAGGGCCTCGATGACAAGCCCGCGGTTTTCTCTTTTATTGAAATGCAAAAGCGCCCTCTGCATCTTCTTCTCTTTCATATCTTTTGCCACGTAGACCGGCTGTCCGGTGAACGGATCCCGCTCCGTGTGGTACATGCAGGTCGCCAGCGTTCCCGGTGTCGGATAGAAATCCTGCACCTGATCCGGTACGAATCCCGTTTCTTTCAGGTACAGCGCCAGCTCTATGGCGTCCTCCATCGTGCTTCCCGGATGGGAAGAGATGAAATACGGGATCATGTACTGCTTCAGACCTGCTTTTTTGTTTTCACGTTCATACTCAGTGCGGAACCGCTCGAACACCTCCACGCCCGGCTTATGCATCTGCTTCAGCACATCGCCCGACACGTGCTCCGGCGCAACCTTAAGGGTACCGCTCACATGGTTCCTGCAAAGGCTCTGCATGAAATCCCGACCCTTTCCATTCTTCCAGCCTGCCAGCATGTAGTCGTATCTGACGCCGGAACGGATAAAGACCTTCTTGATGCCGTCGATGCTTCTGACCGCATCCAGCATGTCAAGGTAGTCGCTGTGATCCGTATCCAGTTGACTGCAAGGCTTCGGGAAGAGACAGTCTTTGCTTCCGCAAAGGCCATGCTCCAGCTGTTTTTTGCAGGACGGATGATGGAAGTTCGCCGTCGGTCCGCCCACATCGTGGATATATCCCTTGAACTGAGGATCCTCTGTCATGCCCTTTGCCTCGCTGACGATGGAGTCTTTGCTTCTGCCTCTGACCTCGCGGCCCTGATGATATGTGATCGCGCAAAAAGCACAGCCGCCAAAGCATCCCCTGTTGGCTGTGATGCTGAACTTCACTTCCTTGATGGCGGGAACGCCGCCCTCTTTTTCGTAGCTTGGATGGTACGTCCTCATGTACGGCAGCGCGTAGAGATCGTCCAGTTCCATCTGCTCCAATGGCGGCTGCGGCGGATTCTGCACGACGCTGCAGGTATCCGTATATTTTTCGATGAGCCGTTTGCCGCATACCGCGTCATTGCTTCGGTACTGTTTCGCAAAGCTCTCGCTGTATGCCTGTTTCGATCTTCCGTCGTCGCCGCATATGCTGTCGAACTCCGGCAGGATCACGTCATCCTCTTCCGGGATGAAGCTGCCGCTGCCGTCGATTTTGCCGACGCGCACACAGGTGCCTCTGATCCAGCTGATGTCGCGGGCTTCGATGCCCGCATCAAGAGCTTCCGCTATCTCGAGGACCGCTCGCTCTCCCATGCCGTAGACCAGCAGGTCGGCCTTTGCATCGAGAAGCACGGAGCGCCTGACCTTATCCGACCAGTAATCGTAGTGACCGAGACGCCGCAGGCTCGCTTCCAGACCGCCGATGATGACGGGCACGTCCTTGTAAGCCTCTTTCGCCCTGTTGCTGTAGACGATAATGGCTCTGTCCGGCCTTCTGCCCGTCTTCCCGCCGGGAGAGTATACATCCGTACGTCTCCTGTGCTTGAAAACGGAGTAGTTGTTCACCATGGAATCGACGTTTCCGCTGTTGATGAGAAAGCCCAGCCTCGGCCTTCCGAAGCGCCTGAAATCGTCGGCGCTTTTCCAGTCAGGCTGTGACAGAATGGCGACTTTGTATCCCCTCGATTCGAGCAGCCTGCTTATTATTGCAGTACCAAAAGAAGGATGGTCAACGTAGGCGTCGCCCGTTACAAGGACGAAGTCAGCCTGATGCCATCCTCTCTCTTTCATTTCTGTTTTGTTAACAGGCAGGAAACCGCTCATTTTTCTCTACTGCCGTTCCTTATACCAGGAACTTCATGACGATGTTCTTGACATCGTTTCCGTCGGCCAGGCCTTTGACCTTGCCCATCACCGGACCCATGAGCTTGCCCATGGAACCTTTGCCGGAACCCTCTTCGATTCCCAGCTCAGCTGCCGTGGTCTTGACGATGTTCGTGAGCTCTTCATCAGTCAGCTGCTGCGGCATGTACTCCATGAGTACGTCGATCTCAGCCTGGTACTGTTCCAGCATATCGGTTCTGCCTGCAGTTTCAAAATCTCCCAGAGCGTCCTTTCTCATCTTGATCTGCTTTGCAAGGATCGATGCGACGCCCTGATCGTCGACTTCTTCTCTCGTGTCAACTTCAACCTGCTTGATAGCGGCTCTTACGAAATTGATAGTGTCCTTTCTGACCTTATCCTTCGCTTTCATAGCTTCTTTGAAATCTGCATTCAGTTTTTCTTTCAGTGACATATCTTACCTCCCTTTACTTATGAAAAACGGCATCATAACTGATGCCGTTTACGTTTCTATTTTCGCTTAGTATTTCTTAGCCTTTTTTCTAGCAGCCTCAGATTTCTTCTTTCTCTTTACGCTTGGCTTTTCATAGTGCTCCCTCTTTCTGACCTCGGCCATGACGCCGTCTCTGGCGCATGATCTCTTGAATCTCTTAAGAGCGCTCTCTAAGCTTTCATTTTCTCTTACGATTACCTGTGCCATCCCCGTTTCACCTCCTGACATATTATTATAGTTCGTCTTGAAAACGGTCCTTGCCGATATGACAAAGGTCATCTTGCAACGTTGATATTATATATGGATACTACTTTTAACGCAAGTAGTTTTTTAACGCAGCCTTGCTCAGTCTTTCTTTTGCCCCCGGATGCTTCTGCAGCAGTTCATCCCATGACTGGATCTCGTCCATGCCATACTTTCGGGCGTAATAATAATCCGGTACGTCCAAAAGTCCTGCGATGACAGCAACAATAAACCAAAGCAGGTCTAAATCGCTAAAAAAAGCAACCGCAAACATCGCCACGCACAGCAAAACAATCAGACCAATAATTGCCGGCGGCGTTTTCCATAGTCTCACTCCATACCAGTGATTGTTCCATTGAGGGTACTTCTTGTTTCTAACGTTCTGCAAAACAAGAAGCGCAGCCAATAACAGAACTATTAATATAATGCAAAAAATACCAATGGATAGCTGCGCATTGTAATGCATTGCAATACAAACAACTGCATAGGCCGCAATTCCAATTCCCCAAACAATTATCTGCATCAATATGTAAGTCGAGTATTTCATTGTTATATATCTCCCCTCCCAACAATAAACCATCTGTTACTATTTATAATTTACCACAGATTCCTCCATGTGGAAAGATTCATACAAATCGGGAATTGTGAAGGTCATTGAATGCGGAAGCAAAACCCGACACATTTAGTAAAACAAAGACCGTAAATGTCGGGTTTAGACGAGACTTAGCCTCAAAGGAAAGTTGTGTCCGTATAATGGTGTAAATTCATATTTGTAAAAAATGAGCCATGCTCATCCTGTATAATGTAATCACCACAAAACATGAACAGGAGGTTTGAACATGACTCAAGTTAATATTACATTATCACACGAAGAAGTGC
>JAFRVY010000023.1 GCA_017438285.1 Bacillota bacterium | reverse complement strand
GGAGGTTAGACTGATATGAAACTGCATGAATTAAAAGCGGTCCCTGGTGCAACAAGAGCTCCTAAGAGAAAAGGCCGCGGTACAGGTACTGGTAACGGTACTACTGCCGGAAGAGGCATGAATGGACAGAGATCCAGAAGCGGTGGCAGAGTGAGACCTGGTTTTGAAGGCGGACAGATGCCTTTGTACAGAAGAATCCCTAAGCGTGGTTTCACAAACATCTGGGGAAAAGAGTACGCTGTATTGAATGTTAGCGATCTTAATAGATTCGAAGCTGGCGTTACAGTGACACCGGAAGCTATCAAAGAAGCTGGTTTGGTCAAGCAGGTCAAGGACGGCATCAAGATTCTTGGTAACGGAGATTTAGAAAAGAACTTAACAGTTCAGGCTCACAAGTTTAGCAAAACCGCTATAGAGAAAATAGAATCTGCCGGAGGAAAGGCAGAGGTGATCTAATGGAAATGCTTAGAACAGTAGCAAAGGCCTGGAACATTCCTGACATCAGGAAGAAGATCATTTTCACGCTCTGCATGCTTTTGATCTTCAGAATCGGTGCCCAGATCCCGGTACCGGGTATGGACAGGACGGTTCTCGAACAGACCTTTGACAGTGACACAGGACTGTTTGCTCTGTTTAACCTGTTCTCCGGAGGCGCATTCAGTAACTTCACTATATTCGCGCTTTCCATTACACCATACATTACAGCATCCATTATCCTTCAGCTTTTGACGATCGCCATTCCTGCACTGGAAAGGCTCTCCAGAGAAGGCGTTGAAGGAAGAAAGAAGATTGCACAGTACACCAGATATCTGACAGTAGGTCTCGCCGTCGTTCAGGCGATCGGCGTAACCATCGGCCTCTTCAGACAGGCGCTCATCAGCACGGACGCATTCTCGATTATCGTCATCGTCATGGTCCTCACAGCTGGTACGGCGTTCCTGATGTGGCTCGGTGAGCAGATCAACGAGAACGGTATCGGCAATGGTATCTCGCTCATCATCTTCGCGGGTATCATCGCAAGACTGCCGTCCGCATGTCAGGAGATCTGGGGCAAGCTTCAGGATGGAACGATGAGCATCGTAACGCTGATCGTATTTGTACTGTTCTGTATCGTAGTAATCGTTGGTATCATCGAGATCCAGCAGGGACAGAGAAGAATTCCTGTACAGTATGCGAAGAGAGTTGTAGGAAGAAAGATGTATGGCGGACAGGCCACACACATTCCTCTCAAGGTCAACCAGGCGGGCGTTATTCCTGTAATCTTCGCCATGGCCTTCCTGCAGTTCCCTCTAACCATTACATACTTCATGAATGCTCAGGGAGACGCAGCACAGTGGATCGAGAAGTGGCTGTCACCGACAGGCACACCTGGTGTGTGGGTATATGCGGCATTTAACGCAGTACTGATCTTCTTCTTCACTTACTTCTACACTTCAGTTACTTTCAACCCGGTTGAGGTTGCAAGCAACATGAAGGCAAACGGCGGATTTATCCCTGGTATCAGACCGGGCAAGACCACCGTTGAGTATTTGAACAGAGTAATGACGAGAATCACTTTCGTCGGCGCTATATTCCTTGCAGCTGTAGCCGTACTGCCGACCATCGTAAGTGAAATGGGCGGACTGAGCTTCCACTTCGGAGGTACGTCGCTCCTGATCGCAGTCGGTGTCGCACTCGATACGATGAAACAGCTCGAGAATCAAATGGTAATGAGAAACTACTCAGGCTTCCTGAAGTAGGGCACTGTTTAGAGAGGAGAACAAGATGAATCTGATTTTATTAGGCCCTCCGGGTGCAGGCAAAGGCACTCAGGCTGCCAGAATTATTGAGAAGTACAACATTCCTCATATTTCAACAGGCGACATTTTCAGAGAAAACATCAAGAACGGTACAGAGCTCGGCAAGAAGGCTCAGGAATACATGAACAAAGGCCAGCTCGTTCCGGATGAATTAGTAGTAGAAATCGCTACTGACAGACTGACAAAGGATGACTGCAAGGATGGATTCCTCCTTGACGGTTTCCCAAGAACAGTCTTCCAGGCTGAGGAACTGGACAAGTTCCTCGAAGCGAGAGGCAGCAAGATCGATCACGTTCTCGATATCGATGTAGAGAGAGAAGAACTGATGATCAGACTGACGGGAAGAAGAGTCTGCAGCAAGTGCGGCGCTTCATTCCATGTTGTCAACATCCCTCCTAAGCAGGAAGGTATTTGCGACTTCTGCGGCGCAGAACTCATTCAGAGAAAAGATGACAATGAAGAGACTGCAGCCAACAGAATCGAAGTATACAACAACGAAACCAAACCGCTCATCGACTACTATGAGAAGGCCGGCAATATTTCACATATCGACGGCGCTGCTGGTTTGGAGAACGTATTCAATGCGATCGTAAGCATTGTAGGTGAATAGGCATGATCATAATCAAATCTACATCAGAGATTGATTTAATGAGAGAATCGGGCAAGGTGACAGGCTTCATTCTCAAGGAACTGGAGAACTTCATCAAGCCCGGCCTATCGACAGCCGATGTCGACCGATTCGTTGACAGCACCATACGCAAGCACGGAATGATTCCAACCTTCAAAGGCTACGGCGGATTTCCGGCAAGCGCATGCGTATCGATCAACGAAGAGGTCGTCCATGGGATACCTGACAAGAAGAGAATTCTGAAGGAAGGCGACATCGTCAGCGTGGACGTCGGATCGACGTACAAAG
Organism: Bacillota bacterium; assembly: GCA_017438285.1. Taxonomy (GTDB): domain Bacteria; phylum Bacillota; class Clostridia; order Peptostreptococcales; family Anaerovoracaceae; genus Lentihominibacter. Next base: position 5,891 of record JAFRVY010000023.1, on the reverse strand, counting down.
GCTATGTAAGCGACGCCGCCAGGACCTATCCGGTCGGGCAGGTCAGCGAGACAGCTTCAAAGCTGATGAAAGCCACCAAGGACAGCTTCTTTGCCGGTCTTGAATTTTGCAAGGTCGGTTACAGATTGTCGGACATCTCACATGCCATTCAGGTCAAGGCTGAAAGCGAAGGCTTCAGCGTAATTCGTGACTTTGTTGGCCACGGTGTGGGACAGCAGATGCACGAGGATCCGCAGATCCCGAACTACGGCAAGCCCGGACGCGGCCCGAGACTTGCGCGCGGGATGGTCTTTGCAATCGAACCAATGATCTGTGAAGGCACATACGATGTACGAACGCTGTCAAATGACTGGACTGTAGTGACCCTGGACGGGAAACTTTCAGCCCACTATGAGAACACGGTAGTTATAACGGAAGGAGAACCTGAACTTCTTACTCTGGGTGAGTAGGGGCAGGTACCATATTGAAAAAGAGGTTTTAGAATATGGCAAAAAAAGACGTTATAGAAGCTGAAGGAACAGTAGTAGAGGCTCAGCCGAACGCAATGTTCATCGTTGAGCTGGAGACAGGCCACAAAGTGCTTGCTCACGTTTCCGGCAAAATCAGAACAAACTATATCAGAATCATACCGGGCGACAAGGTAAAAGTTGAACTTTCACCTTATGATCTTACGCGCGGCAGGATCACATGGAGAGGCAAAGCATAAACAAAGCGGAGTGATTAAGGAGGTAACAACATGAAAGTAAGAGCTTCCGTAAAGCCTATCTGCGAAAAGTGCAAGGTAATCAAGAGAAAAGGTAAAGTAATGGTTATCTGCGAAAATCCGAAGCATAAGCAGAAGCAGGGCTAATTATTAGTTACTATTATTTAAGAACATCCCGTTTATATTACGATCCGGCAATTGGTAATGGCCGGAACACGTGACGGAAGATGGGAACAGGAGGAAAAATATGGCTCGTATAGCCGGTGTAGACTTACCAAACGAAAAAAGAATTGAAGCCGGTCTCACCTATATCTACGGAATAGGCTGGACAACTTCAAGAAAGATCTTAGAAAAGACCGGAATCGACCCTTCCACCAGAGTCAAAGACCTGACGGAAGAAGAAGCCGGTAAGATCAGAAAAGTTATCGAATCCGATTACATGGTAGAAGGTGATCTGAGGAGAGATGTCAGCATGAACATCAAGAGACTCCAGGAGATCGGATGCTACAGAGGCATCAGACACAGAAGAGGTCTGCCTGTAAGAGGACAGAAGACGAAGACAAACGCCAGAACCCGCAAGGGCGTCAAGAAGACGGTTGGCAGAAGCAAGAAGAAGTAAAGGAGGTAGAACAATATGGCTAAAGCTGCAAAAAAGGCTGTTAGAAAAAAGAGAAAAGAACGTAAAAATGTAGAAAAAGGCCAGGCTCATATTCAGGCTACCTTTAACAATACATTAGTAACCCTGACCGACATGGCAGGAAATGCACTTTCATGGTCAAGCGCTGGATCCCTCGGATTCAGAGGATCAAGAAAGTCAACGCCGTTTGCCGCGCAGTCCGCAGCAGAAGAAGCTGCAAAGGGCGCAATGGAACACGGCCTCAAGACCGTTGAAGTTTACGTTAAGGGTCCAGGATCCGGCAGAGAGGCTGCTATCAGAGCACTGCAGACAGCAGGTCTCGAGATCACAATGATCAAGGATATCACGCCGATTCCGCACAACGGATGCAGACCTCCGAAGCGTAGAAGAGTCTGATTAGAAGGGAGGAATAATTCGAAATGGCAAGATATACAGATGCTAACTGCAGACTTTGCAGAAGAGAAGGCACCAAGCTCTTCCTTAAGGGTGACAGATGCTACAGCACAAAGTGCGCAATGGAAAGAAGAAGTTATGCTCCCGGACAGCATGGACAGGGCAGATCAAAGGCCTCCGACTATGCTCTTCAGCTGAGAGAAAAGCAAAAGGCAAAGCGATTCTACGGACTTCAGGAAACTCAGTTCAGAAACCTCTTTGACAAGGCTGATAGAAAACAGGGCATCACCGGTGAAAACCTGCTGATCCTCCTGGAAACAAGACTCGACAACGTTGTCTTCAGACTGGGCTTTGCTTCATCCAGAAAGGAAGCAAGACAGCTCGTCAACCACGGACACTTCACAGTAAATGGTAAGAAGGTCAACATCCCTTCCTACACTGTTAAGCCTGGTGACGTGATCAAGGTTAAAGAGAAGAGCACTAACTCACCAAAGTTCAAGGAAGTTAAGGAAATGACTATCACAGTTCCTGAATGGGTTACTGTAGATGTAGAAAAGCTTGAAGGGAAGATCCTTTCCGTTCCTACAAGAGAACAAATCGATACTCCAGTAGCTGAACACCTTATCGTAGAGCTGTACTCCAAGTAATAGCTAACTGCGATTATGGAGAGAAAAGGAGGGTTTTGAGTGATAGAAATCGAAAAACCAACAATCGAATGTGTATATTCAAACGACGATCCGAACTATGGAAAGTTCGTAGTCGAACCTCTTGAAAGAGGATATGGAACTACTCTTGGAAACAGTCTGCGAAGAATTCTTCTCAGTTCACTTCCGGGCGTCGCTGTAACATCCGTCAAGATCGACGGCATTCTCCACGAGTTCTCAACGATTCCTGGAGTCAAGGAAGATGTTACGGAGATCATCCTGAACCTGAAGAAGCTGGCTGTTAAGCTGAACAACGAGAACGAGAAGAGAGTCCTGATCAATGCAATCGGACCGAAGGAAGTCACGGCATCCGACATCCTCATCGATTCAGATGTTGAGATCTTCAATCCGGAGCTGCACATTGCAACGCTCGACGAGAATGCAACTCTCGTTATGGAGATCAACCTTGCAAGAGGCAGAGGATATGTCCCTGCTGATATGAATAAGGACGAATCAACTCCGATCTCGGTCATCCCTACAGATTCGATCTACACACCGGTAAGAAAGTGCAACTTCACTGTAGAGAATACGAGAGTAGGACAGGTTACAGACTTTGACAAGCTGATCCTTGAGATCTGGACAGACGGTTCAATCTCACCGAGCGAAGGCGTTTCCATCGGCGCGAAGATCATGCAGGAACACCTGAATCTTTTCGTCGAGCTGAACGACTCAGCCGAGGAGATGGAGATCATGGTAGAGAAGGAAGAAAACCAGAAAGAAAAGGCCCTCGAGATGACGATCGAGGAACTGGAACTTTCCGTAAGATCCTTCAACTGCCTCAAGAGAGCTTCAATCAATACTGTAGAAGAGCTGACGCATAAGACTGAAGAAGACATGATGAAGGTTAGAAACCTTGGTAAGAAGTCCCTGGACGAAGTTAAGAACAAACTGGAAGAACTGGGACTCAGTCTTAAGCAGAGTGACGAATAATTAATAGGAGGAAGCAGAAATGCCAGGATATAGAAAATTAGGCAGAGATTCAGCTCATAGAAAAGCGATGCTGAGAAATCTGGTAACTGACCTGCTCAGAGAGGGAAGAATCCAGACAACAGAGCACAGAGCTAAGGAAGCCAGAAGACAGGCAGAAAAGATGATCACCCTCGGCAAGCGTGGAGATCTTCACGCCAGAAGACAGGCCTTGGCTTACATCTATGATGAATCTGTAGTAACAAAGTTATTTGAAGATATCGCACCAAAGTACGCAGACAGACAGGGCGGATACACTAGAATCCTTAAGCTTGGTCCTCGTCAGGGAGACAACGCTGAGGTCGTATTCCTCGAGCTGGTATAGGGCGATTGCATCAAAAGATAAGAGAGGGAGTGTCGCATCAGAGTATAATCTGATGTGCCACTCCTTTTTTCATGCTCGTTTTCTGGAACGATGGATTTCCAACGCTTCCGCCAACAACTCCCAAATGACATCAGGACAAGACGATGCAGAGGTGACGTGCTCCGCCATCTCTGATCGTTCATTTTTTTGAGCCTGAATTATGAGGCTTCTTTTAGTTCGTATAGGTGCTCATCAAGTCGGTCGTTCTGGATCCTGGTATGCAGCCATCCCAGATTGTGGGCCATGGCATACAGCACACTCTCCGCATAGACATTTTCCTCACCTCGGCAAAGGTATCTGGTGAATTTGCTGTCTCCCTTGATGTCGGCAAAGGATCCTTCTGCCTGGATGCTCCGGTTCATCCGCAGCATCTTTCCTTCCTCGGAGTCGATCCGTTCATATTCCTCTGCGCGAAGCCGCTCGAACTCCTTTGATACCGTGAGCGTTTTGTATCGCTCTTCCACCGGCTTCTTCCAGTTCTTGCCCGGCATGCATTTCGCCCGATATGGGCAGCCGTCACATTCATCGCAATGATAGGTGGTCTCGGTACGGATATATCCGGAGGCGGTCCTCTGTTTTCGCTCCTTTGTCTTTTGGATCCGTTTGCCGTTATGGCAGATGTAGAAGTCCCCGTCAGGATCGTAGGCCATGTTCTCTTTTTTGCCGATCTGCGCAGCGAACTTCTTCGTTCCAATCTGTTCGTAGTTGCCTGGCTTGACGAACGCCTCGATCCCTTTCACCTCAAGATACTTCAGGTTTTCTTCACTCTCATAGCCTGCATCGCATACGATTCTTTTGAAACGAAGATCCAGACTCTCCTCGATCTGCTGCAGGAAAGGTTTCAATGTCAGGACATCTCCGGGATTGGGGAATATCCCGACCATCGCGATGAACCCGGAATTGACGATATGCTGGAGATTGTAGGCGGGTTTCAGTTGCCCGTTCAGCATATGATCATCTTTCATGTGCATGAAGGTGGCGTCCGGATCGGTCTTGGAGTAGCTGTTCCTCTCCCCGCAGGTATGCAGTTTCGTTTCATACTCTTTCAGTTTGTCCAGGCTGGCCTGCAGATCCTCGATATCACGTTGCAGCTGGTCTTTGCGTTTCCCTTTGCCAACAACAAATTCCAGATCACGTTCCCGGGCCAGCTGCTTCAGCTTCTTCAGGATCTGTTTGACATGCTTCTTGCGAACCTCTTTATGCCACAGCGGTTTCAGGTCATAGCGATCGATGATGTCTCCCACCAGAAGCGCTGTTTTGCACAGGAATCGGGTCTGGTGTTTTGTTACTGCCTTCTTCCATACAAACGTGTACCTGTTCGCGTTGGCTTCGATCTTCGTTCCATCGATGAACGCTTCTTCATCGGTGATCTGTCCCAGGTCATGAAGAAACTGCGTCATCTGGCAGAGAAGCTGCTGGGCACACGGTCCGAAATGCTTCGTCCGGAATCTGGCGATGGTGGCATGATCCGGCACCTGCCTTCCTTCCAGCAGATACATGTAGTTGATGTCCCGGCGGCAGTTCTTTTCGATCGTTCTTGATGATGTTTCGATCCCTTCGTGATATGCATAGATCATGAGCTTGAGCATGATATCCGGAGACGCGTGGTTTTCTGCGGGCATTCTCTCATAGGTGCCGTACAGAGCAGTCAGATCCATTTCCTCCACGAACTGGCTGATGAGTCTCACACAATCATCGGACGGGATACAGACATCGATATTCATTGGAATCCGCAGTTGATAATCACTGCAATTCAATGTATACTCTTTATGTAAAATTTTTTCGTTCACACAGATATTTTACCATTGCTTTCCGCGTCGAAACGGCGCGGTTGCTTTGTTTTTTGTTGTTTTTTGCGTACATGTTTTTTTGTCAGACGACAGGCGGGACAGTGCCGGAGCGGATTCCGCAGGAGCTGTCACGATCACAGGCGAAACGAGCACAGAGAATAGATAAACTCCACCGACTGTTTGAGGGGCGAAGCCCCGAGTTTCGGTGGAGTTCTATTCTCTGTGAGTGAGCCGTCGTGATCGTCAGCGACGAGGACTAAGCGAGGGCACTGCCCCTCCTGTCATCGCATAGAAAAAGGGCGTCGCACTAATCACTTAATGCGACAGCCCCTTT
>JAFRVY010000022.1 GCA_017438285.1 Bacillota bacterium | reverse complement strand
GGCAGCAATGCACGAAGCTGAGATCAAGGGCTACAACGTTCTGATCGTCGACACGGCCGGCCGTTTACAGATTGATGAAGAGCTCATGGACGAGCTCAAAACCCTCAAAAAAGAAATCAAACCGCACGAGATACTCCTCGTTGTCGACGCCCTCACAGGTCAGGACGCAGTCAACGCCGCAGAAGGCTTCAACGAAGCGCTCGGCATCGACGGCATCATCATGACGAAGATGGACGGCGACTCCAGAGGCGGCGCGGCACTCTCGACCAAGAAGGTCACCGGCAGACCGGTCAAGTTCGTCGGTATGGGCGAGAAGATGGACGAACTCGACGAGTTCCATCCTGAGCGAATGGCCAGCAGAATCCTGGGCATGGGCGACATGATGTCCCTCATTGAAAAGGCTCAGGAGGACTACGACGAGCAAAAGGCCATCGAAATGGAAAAGAAGATCCGCAAGAACAGATTCACTCTTGAGGACTTCCTGGAGCAGATGGGCCAGATCAGAAAGATGGGCGGCATCAGCAAGATGCTCGACATGCTTCCTGGAATGAGCAACAACAAGAACGTCGACTTTGAACAGAGCGAGCGGGAGTTCGTGGCTTTCGAGGCGATCATCCAGTCCATGACAAAGGCTGAACGTGAGAATCCGCAGATCCTCAACGCAAGCAGGAGAAAGAGGATCGCAGCAGGTTCGGGCCAGTCGGTTCAGAAGATCAACACTCTCGTCAAGCGATACGAAGAGTCGAGAAAAATGATGAAGTCTATGATGAGCCCTCGTGGAAACGCCAAAATCAACAGATTGTTCGGTGGCGGCGGTTTCGGAGGCTTTTAGAAATAATAGTTAACAATTTTTACAACCATAACAAGTTATATGCAGGAGGAAACAAAAGAATGGTAAAGATCAGACTTAAGAGAATGGGCGCGCACAAGAAGCCTTTCTACAGAGTAGTAGTAGCTGACTCAAGAACACCGAGAGACGGCAGATTCATCGAGGAACTGGGATACTATAACCCGCTGACAGATCCGGTTGACATCAAGATCGATGGAGAAGCAGCCAAGAAGTGGCTGGAAACAGGAGCTCAGCCTACAGAGACAGTTAAGAAGCTTTTCAAACAGGCCGGAATTATTTAAGAAAGCGGTGGTTCTATGACAGAATTAGTGAGTGCAATTGCAAAGTCACTAGTTGAACATCCGGAGGCCGTCGAGGTCACGGAGACAGAGTCCAATGGCACTACTGTAATACAGCTCAAAGTCGCAGACGAAGACATGGGCAAGGTTATTGGAAAGCAGGGAAGAATCGCAAAGGCCATCCGAACGGTGGTCAAAGCGGCAGCAACGAAAGCCAACGCTAAAGTAGTGGTGGAAATAGTTCAATAGAGACAAAAGCAATGAGGGTAACAGGCCGGCGTCACAAGCGCCGACTTGTCACCCGTTTTTTGTAACGTCAGGAAAAGATATGGAAAAGATAAGCATAGGCAAGATCACCAGCGCAGTCGGACTCAAAGGCGAAGTCAAAGTCTACAACTATTCCGACAGTGCCGACATCTACAGAAGCACGGAAGCGATTTATGTCGGCGACGAGCTTTTGCAGATCCAGAACGTGCGCATGCAAAAGAACATGGTGATCCTGAAACTGAAAGGCATCGACGACCGCAACGCCGCAGAGAAGGCGAGAGGCAGAGAGCTGTTCATCACGGAAGCGGATCTGCCGGAGCTGCCGGAAGGGCAGTTCTACGTCAGAGACCTGATCGGCATGACGGTGATCGACGCAGAAAACGGAAATGAAATAGGAGAAGTCCGGGACGTAATCCAGAATACGGCCCAGGATATTTTTGACGTGAAAACAAGCGAGGGGAAGCAGGTACTCATACCGAAGGTCCCTGAATTTATCATAGATATCGACGCAGAAACGAGAACAATCAAAGTCAAACTCATCGAGGGACTGATATGAAAATAGACGTACTGACGCTGTTTCCCGAGATGTTCGTTCCTGTAAAGACGAGCATGCTGGGCAAGGCAGAAGAGAAGGGAATCCTCGAGATCAGGCTCACTGACATCCGGGATTTCAGCAACAACAAACACAAGAAAACCGACGACTACCCCTTCGGCGGAGGCGGCGGCATGGTCATGATGCCCGATCCGATTTTCGGAGCGCTCGAGCACATCGGCGCAAAGGGCAAGAAGATCATTTATATGTCCCCGCGGGGCAAGGTTTTGGACGAGGAGAAGGTCAAAGAACTCTCGCAGCTCGACGATCTGGTGATCCTCTGCGGTCACTACGAAGGCGTTGACCAGCGAGTCCTGGACTACTGGGAAGCCGAGGAAGTTTCCATCGGCGATTACGTGCTGACAGGCGGAGAACTGCCGGCCATGGTGCTCATCGACTCGGTGGCAAGACTGCTTCCGGGCGTGCTGGGAAACGAGAATTCCGCCATGGAGGAGTCCATCTACTCTGGGCTCCTGGAGCATCCGCAGTACACCCAGCCGCGGGAGTACGAAGGAATGCCGGTGCCCGAGGTGCTGCTGAACGGCAACCACAAGCTCATCGAGGAGTGGAAGTTCCGCCAGGCGCTGCGTCTCACAAAGGCCCGCCGGCCGGAAATGTTCGAGGCGTTCATCGCAGACCGGGAGCGCTTCACGAAGGCGGAGAAAAAGATTATAGACGAAGTCTTAAGCTATGGCGACGAAGTCCTGAAGGACGACGCCGAATAGGTGCCGGAGGACTGCAAATTGCAAACAAAAACCGCAAGTTGTTATTCAACTCGCGGTTTTTTGATTGTCCTGCCTGACAGTCTATTTCGTTTTGGCCGTTTTGACGTTGGACCATTCGGAGTAGTATTTGACGCCGCCCACTGTCATATACGTTCGGACCTTGATATAGTATTTTTTCTTGGCCTTAAGCTTCGTGACTTTTTTGGAGACCGACTTATAGCCTTTGACCCAGACATTCTTTTTGTTCTTGGTGAAACTGCTGTTTGTGGCGAGCTGGATCTGATAGCCGGTAATACGGCTCGAGGACATCTTCTCTGATTGCTTGTTCCACTTCACCGTGAGCGCCTTTTTTGCTCTACTAGGAGTTTTCTGTTTTGTTCCCTTTGGGTTGATTTTGAAGGTTTTGCTTGTCGTACCGACGTAGAGCGCTCTGCCTGCAGCGATAGCGGTTGCTGTTCCAACGTTCCGGTTGTTCTTATAGGTGACGACATAACTATCAAGCGGCACATAGTAACCCTCGTGAATGACCGATACACCAGGCTCCTGATAGTGACCGTCATAGACATATGTATCCTGAGACAGTTCGATCGGGTCGCCGTCTATCACATACTCAGGAACATACACTTTATAAGAAACGCGGTACAAACGCCTTCCGTCCTGCTCATATTCATAGAACAGAAGGTCATCTCCTGTGTAGCCGTTTACCGTGAATTCCTGTGCGGAGTTCCAGCGATAGTTGATGTTTTCCAGAGCGAGGTCAAAAGTGAAATAATACCCGCTTCCCTTGACTAGCGGAGCGGTGCCCGTTTCGCTGAATTTCGTATTTTCGGTTAACTTGACATACCAGCCTTCTGTTGCGGATGCAGGGTAGGATGTCCCGGCAGGACTTTGTATTCCGGCCAGGAACAGTTCGTTCACGCCGTCGCCTGTCATCTCTTCGGTCAGCGGCAGGATCTGTGACTCATCAAACTGGATATCGATCAATTCCGGCGTCATGATCTTGCGTTCGATGGTATAAACTACGTGACCTGCGTCTTCAACGGCCACGCTGTGATAGCCCGCGGCATCCATCACGGATTCAAGACTTTCTATCGGATAGTATACGTCGATAGTATGTGCTGCAAGGTCCATCTTGATATTTTCGGTATTGCTAATGGATATATTGTCGTTATTAGAGTGTAACCCGGTTGCGCTGCCTTGTTCACCCGTATTTTT
>JAFRVY010000021.1 GCA_017438285.1 Bacillota bacterium | reverse complement strand
TAACGGTAGCGTTCATAGCTTCCTTATCGCGCTTGAAGTCGATGATACGATACTTTCTTCTATTGCCGCCGCCTCTGTGACGAACGGTGATTCTGCCGTAGCTGTTGCGGCCGCTCTTCTTCTTCAGCGGCTCGAGCAGGCTCTTCTCCGGGCCTTCCTTAGACAGTACAGAATAATCTGTAACGGTCATCTGACGGCGGGAAGGAGAAGTCGGCTTATAGCTCTTAATTGCCATAGTGATTTCACTCCTTGATCATGTGATTATCGGGTCATGTGCCCATAATTTGGAACGGGTGAGAGATTCTTAGAACATACCCTCGAAGAACTCGATGGTGCCTCTCTTCTTGTCAGCCTTCTTCGTGCCCTTAGCATTCTGCGGCTCCGGATTCACGGTAACTACAGCCTTCTTGTAGGAAGCGGTATTACCAACGAATCTGCCCATTCTCTTCTGCTTGCCGTCGCAGTTAACAGTGTTGACCTTTACAACCTCAACGTTGAAAAGCTCCTCAACGGCAGCCTTGATCTCCAGCTTGTTCGCATCCTTAGCAACCTCAAAGGTGTACTTGTTCAGCGGCAGGTTGTCAGTAGCCTGCTCAGTGATGATCGGGCGGATGATGATGTCCTGTGCTGCTTTCATTATGCGTACACCTCCTCGATCTTTGCAATGGCATTCTTCGGAGCGATGAACTTGCCGCCGTTGAGAATGTCATACACATTCAGAGTGCCGACTGTAGCAGTCTTCACGCCCGGAATGTTGTTTGCGGATCTGTAAACCTTGGGATCAGACTCAGCAGTTACGATCAGTGCCTTTCTCTCAACGCCGAGTGCCTTGAGCATTGCAACGATCGTCTTGGTCTTGAACTCATCCATGGTCAGGGTATCCAGAACGATCAGGTTACCCTCCTGAACCTTAGTGGAAAGTGCGGACTTCATAGCCAGTCTGCGAACCTTCTTGTTCAGTGTATATCTGTAGCTTCTCGGCTTCGGGCCGATTGCAACACCGCCGTGAGTCCACTGGGGAGCGCGGATGGAGCCCTGTCTTGCGTGACCGGTACCCTTCTGTCTCCACGGCTTTCTGCCGCCGCCTCTGACCTCGGTACGAGTCAGAGTGGACTGCGTGCCCTGGCGCTGGTTCGCGAGGTAGTTGATCACTACCGCGTGCATTACGGAAACATTCGGCTCAATACCAAATACCGCATCGGAAAGCTCAGTTTCAGATACTGCGCTGCCAGCCATATCAAATACTTTAACTGTTGCCATTTACGTTTCCTCCTTTCTTACGCCTTGACACTGTCGGTGATGGTAACAATGCCGCCCTTCGGGCCCGGGATAGCACCCTTGATCGCGATCAGGTTGTTCTCAACGTCAACCTTTACGATCTCCAGGTTCTGAACGGTTACCTTCTCAGCGCCCATGTGACCTGCCATACCCTTGCCCTTGTAGATACGGGACGGAGAGGAGCAAGCGCCCATGGAGCCTGCCTGTCTGTGAACAGGGCCGGTACCGTGAGTTTCCTTCAGTCTGTGCTGATTGTGACGCTTGATGGCGCCCTGAAAACCCTTACCCTTGCTGGTACCGGAAACATCAACGATGTCGCCTACCGCAAATACGTCAGCCTTTACGAGGCTGCCTGCTTCCAGATCGCAGTTCTCAAGCTTGAACTCCTTGAGGGTTTTCTTGTAACCAGCGTTTGCCTTGTCGAAGTGGCCCTTCATAGGCTTGTTGACTCTGGTTGCCTTCTTGTCGCCGTAGCCGAGCTGAACTGCTGCATAGCCATCATTCTCGACAGTCTTCACCTGAACAACAACGTTCGGTGCAGCCTCTACGACGGTTACCGGGATTACCTTGCCATTCTCATCGAAGATCTGTGTCATGCCGATCTTCTTGGCGATAATACCTTTCTGCATTGTATTTCCTCCTTGTAAGGTTATTGGTCGGTGCGTGACCGACTTGACCTGTTCATTGGTTGAGAATCCTCAACATGAACGGGAACGTGTGTGCCTCGTAATGAAGCACGTTTTGCAGGTTCGTGATTTCGGCTTACTTAGCCTCCATTACGATATCCACACCTGCGGGAAGCTCGAGCTTCTGAAGAGTATCCATCGTCTTGGGAGTGGGACGGAGTACATCGATCAGACGCTTGTGGGTGCGCTGCTCGAACTGCTCACGGCTGTCCTTGTACTTGTGTACAGCTCTCAGGATAGTTACGATCTCCTTTTCAGTCGGGAGCGGGATCGGACCGGAAACGGAAGCACCGCTTCTCTTAGCCGCCTCAACGATCTTAGCTGCAGCGGAATCCACTGTTGCGTGCTCATAGCCCTTGATCTTGATTCTGATCTTTTCGCTTACTGCCATTGTTTTCGCCTCCTTGGTTTGTTTCGGGGGCAGGTTTTCAGGAATATCGTGTTTTCCTTTTTCCACCTTTCCGTGTGTATCGCACGGTGAAGATGTAAAAAAGCCGGTAAACTCCTGTGATGAGTTCCCGGACAGAATGACAGTACTTTCAGCCGCATGATCCTCATAGCGTCCGTGCTTTTGCACACGCTGTTCCCGCCGTAACACTGGGTAATTCCAGATCATGTTGGCTGCACTTACTGTGCCGACATTCCTTTGCGCCCGGTTTAAAATCGGACATACTCCACGGAAATTCCATGACAAACCGCCAGCAACCTTCCGCTTCTTCGCATATCGTTTGGTTCTTGTTTCCTCGAACCTTATTTAGTATACCATATTGCAGGCGCATTGTCAAGCCTTTTTCCAGATTTCCACCGATCTAATTGTAAACTTTTTGTGAACATCAGATTTTTGTGTATCCGGACGATTTTTTCTTGCGAAGTTTGGCACATCCGAC
>JAFRVY010000020.1 GCA_017438285.1 Bacillota bacterium | reverse complement strand
TTTCTTTTGCATTGTTATTATTTTTATGTAATTTACACATTTTATCATCTCCTTATTAATACGAATTCTCAAATCTATTGCAACTTTTCTTCCTCTCAGAGCTAATGCAACTTTTACTTGCAATCGGTTTGCAAATTTTCAACATGAAAAAAGCGTTTGACAGATGAAAAAACTTGTTGACAAACGTCTTTTCAGGGTGTATCCTAATAAAGCACGTGAGAAAACGATTGTTTTTGAGCGTATGATGCGGAGTTGCTGGAATTGGCAGACAGGCATGACTAAGGATCATGTGTCAACAGACGTGAGAGTTCAAGTCTCTTACTCCGCATTGAACGAGGACAATTTGAACCCGCCGAGGCGGTTCATGTTTCTCAGTCGTAAAGTTTTTGGCATATTGGTGCCACATATACTTTGCACGAAAAAATATTAAGAGATAAGAAAAAGAGAGCTCCTGTTGTGGAGATCTCTTTTTCTTTATCTTTTAGATAGACATTGTTATGAACCGAACACGAAGCCGAGAGCTGTGGCTGTTTTTGTCCCGACTATTCCGTCAATCATGAGCCCATTATCGTTCTGGAACTTTTTGACTGCCACTTCTGTTAAGGATCCCCAGATGCCATCGACTTCAAGCTTGGCCTTGTCAAGCTCATTGAGGCGAGCCTGCAAGGCTTTGACATCATCTTTTCTTCCTGTGCTGTTTGACTTCTTGATCGTAGTCTTCAGCCAGTACACATTGTTGATGACCGTCGCTGCATGATGTCCTTCTCTGAGTAGTATATCGCCGGGAACGAGTTTCTTGTATCCGGCGGTATATTTCTCAGAGCTGTAGAATTTGAAGCCGCCTACAGCCTTGTAGCGTTCGCGCATGTTGCCGGTGTAGGTATCCCTCGGGATCGGATATCCGGCGTAATTCGCATTCGTTGTCGCCATCTGGGAGCAGTCGGTATTTGCCGGCTTGGTGAGTTTGGTGTAATCGAAGCCGTATGGTTTGACTATATCATACGCGCTGTATCTGTCACTCTGATAATATCCCAGATTGGCATTTCGGGCGCCGGCCTCGGCATTCCTCGCGATCTTTGCCCGGTCCTCTTTCTTTTTGCATCGGATAACATAGTCCCACTTGCCGCCGCTGGCGTACCATTCCTGAATGCGGACTTCTTTTCCGGTCTGATCGCCGCCCTTACCCGAGGTCGTTCCGTTCTCGGAGCTGACAGCATGTGCTATTGTGACGCGATAGTTTTCATCCATACCAGCACCTCCTTATTCTTTGACTTCAGGAAGGCCGGCGAGCGATGTAAGCAGCGAAAGGACTCCTGCAAGACAGGAGGCCGAAACCACTGCAAGCCAGTTGACCTGGCTCATGACTGCCGCTGTGCCGATCGTTGCAATGGCTGTCTGTGCGACGGTCTTGATTGCGCGAATACCGGCAGCAGCCCACCAACTTGTATTTTTAATATTTTTCATCCTGCATCCCTCCTTCTTTTTGCCTCTTCTTCAAGATCATCTATTCTGTGATTTGCGACTGCGATTTTTTCTTCAACGACGGGCATCCTTCGGGCGAAATTGTTATGCTCCCGAACCTCACGCGTCAATTCTTCAATCTTGGTCTCGATGACGGCCTGCTGTTTGTCCAGCTTCGCATCTACGGCCGCATTGTTTTTGTTTGACGTTATGATAACGGAAACGACCGTGATTATCGATGCCAGGATTGATCCTGTCGCTGTGATGAGCGCAATGGTTATACTTTCCATATATTGTCTCCTTGGATTGTCTTTATAGTTGATGTTCGGCTCTTATCTGTGCGGCCTCATTGATTTTCTCGACCGCTTTGGCCGTATCGCTGTCCGCAATTTCCGTATGCAGTGCCACGATCAGAAGAAGCTCCTCTATGGCATCAGCCTGAAGCTTGATTATCTGATTCTGTGCTTCGAAGAGTTCGAGCTTGACTTCTGCAAGAGCCTCTTTGGTGCTGAGTTCAACAAAACCGATATTAACGAGTGCGGCCCGGATTTCTTCGATACTTTCGAAGTCCTGTGCCGCTATTGCTGCATCTAACAGTTTCGTCCGCACCTCTTGCAGATTATCAGACATACGACTCACCTGTGATGTACTCGTACTCGGCTTCGGTGATCGTGCCTTCTTCTACCATGCTCTGAAGCTTTTCCTTTGTGACCTTGCCTTTTTTGTAAAGTCTCTTAAGGCTCTCTACAAGTGTTCTCATTTACAGTACCCCCTCTTCTAAAAGCTGTTCGGTGTATGCGTCGATAGCGTCAGCTGTGTCGATCTCTTCGATGGATTTCAGCAGGTGGTACTCGCTATTATCCATGAAGCGGCTCTCGCATTCCCACTCCGTATATGCAGGCATGGTGTCGGTAGCCTCGACGTTTTTCTGTTCGATGTTGCGCCTCTGGATCATGGTACCGCCGCCGGCATCCTCGAACTCAGGCGGCTGTTCCGCGCAGATCTCCTTCTTCCATTCCGTCATTTTTCTTTGCCTCCTTGTCTAATTTTGATATGATTCTCTTTAACTTACCTATGTCCACGCAAGGTTTGATGTACGCGAGGTAGCAGTCATATGAGTTTGTCCATTGAAACCAGCCCATGAGACTGACAAGCCCGCGGACCTGCCTTGCGTAGTAGCCTCTGCCTTCCTGTTTTGCCCGCCACAGTTTCTTTGCCGTGCGTGTAGCTGCTAACAGGATACATTTTCTGATGACTGTGCGGTCACGCCAGAACTCGAAGCCCATGAAGTCTATCGGTCTGCCGATCCTGCCGTTTTTGGTCTCATAATCGAGCCGTATAACCTGATAGTTATGCTTCAGCTTCAGACGGAGCTTTCCGAGCGCTATGCGCACCGCTGTAAGCAGCCGGTGCAACACTTTCTTGTTTGTGCTCGTGATTATAAGGTCATCCACGTATCTGACAAGGCCGGTATTGTCCGTCCGTTCTATAAGATCATCTACCGGTATCAGGATGTAGTTTGCAAGCCAGGGCGATATGTACAGCCCTATAAGTATGCCTTTAGGCTGATACCGGTATATCTTACGGATCAGGTACAGAAATCGTTCATCGGCAATGTCGCGCCGGAGCTCCTTGATTACGATATCTATCCGGATGTTGTCATAGAAGTGTCTGACATCACCTTTGATATAGTATCTGGCTCCCTCGCTGATCAGCTTCTCGATCTTGTGCTTGCCTAAGTGTGCGCCTCTGCCCGGAACACATCCGACAGCGTTCTTCGAGAGCCTGCGCAGGATTATCGGCTGCATTACTTCCACAAGTATGTGAAAATACCATTGCTCATGAATGTCGGCAAGGTGTGCCGTCCTTTTC
The DNA here is from genome assembly GCA_017438285.1 of Bacillota bacterium. Classification (GTDB taxonomy): domain Bacteria; phylum Bacillota; class Clostridia; order Peptostreptococcales; family Anaerovoracaceae; genus Lentihominibacter. Next base: position 36,718 of record JAFRVY010000020.1, on the reverse strand, counting down.
TTGCCTTTCTCGTGTACGATCTTTGTTTTCCGCGTCTTCGGCGGATTATAGCCGCCGGCTGGATTCTCTGCCACGGTTTCGGCTATGAGTTTTTGCATCTTCTTGACTTCTTCATTGAGATTTTTATCAATCTCCATAACGCCCTTGCGTTTGGTCTTGTTCCGCCTCAGATTCTTCCATGCTTGACGGATTATCTTTTCATCCTGGCATTTCTTCCATAGGTACTTGTACTGCTTGTTTCTCATCCTCGCAGGTGGTTTCTTGCCTTTTCTCATTGCTTTTTCTATCTCCTACGGATACGCTACTCGACCGTTTGTGCATCCGCCCTGCGTTGGAATAATTTCCACTCATCGTTCCAATAATGGCGATTAAACGGTATTGCAACCGTCAGGGGTGTACGAAGAAGGCTTTCTTTGGGTTATTATTCCATGTTTGAGTAGAATGAGGGCGAACCCGATGTTCCAGTTCGTATTCGTCGCCACGTTGTTCCAATTCCGCGCGCGAACGCCGTCATGAGCGCCGTTGTTGCAGTTGCCGAACCGAATCGAGACCGCCGCGAGGCGAAGGCCTTCTCCGCTATTGTGTTGCTTTTTGTGGATGATATTCCAAGCTTTTTATGCTTTGCCTATAGGTTACATGCCTGAGTGCCAGGCGGCTTTATCTATTGAGGGGGAGAACCCCCTCTTGCGCCTTACGGCGCAATTCACCTCCCGGAAGGGCAGCAGGTTTTTACAGAAAGAGGGCGAACCCGAAGTTCCAGTACGTATTCGTCGCCACGTGGTTCCAATTCCGCGCGCGAACGCCGTCATGAGCGCCGTTGTCGCAGTAGCCGAACCGAAGCGAGACCGCCGTTTTCGTGCTCTGGTCAGCCGCTACATATGTTCCGTCGCACGGTCCTTCTGCGGTGGATCCTCCCGAATACGGAGCGATCGGTATTGAACCGTAGCCCTTAACAGGGTAGTAGTCAAGCGGATATGTCCAGTTTCCGATGTTCGGAACCATGATACCGGTATCCTCGTATGTGGCTCCGGTAGGATCGTAGGTGTAATCCTTCGATACCTTTACTTTGCCGTTTACAACAACCTCATAGGGATCACGCATCCACTGGCTGTATGATCCTAAAACTACGGAATGAAGGATCTTGTTGAGGCTTGTGCCGTCTGTGGATCCGTAGAACTGTCCGCCGCCTACTACGTTGTTGGTCTTCATGCCGTAGTCAGTGGTATCAGAAGCGTCGTATCCGGACATATTGCCGTCGCCGTATGCGCCCTGCATGTCGCTGGTCTTTGCGAACATCATGAGCAGGTCAATGATAACCTCAACGATCGGGCCGCCGAAGAACTTTGCGTTCGCATTGAAGTTCTGGATGGCCGTGTACTGCTCTGCAGTTGTCTTGTTCTTTGAGAGGTGGGTGTTCGCGGTTGAGTGAGCCTTGCCGTTTGTGTCAATGCTGCCGTAGAACATAGGGATCCACCTGCAGGGGGCATCGCCGAAGCCGTCGGCCGTGAATCCTTCTTTTTCCTCGAATGAGAAGAGCACGATCCTGTCATGTCCTACCCATTCCTGCTTACGGTAGATTCTGATCAGCTTCGAGAACGCGCCGCCGTCGTAGGTGTCGTCGGCTACATCAGAAGAGGTCACGCCGTCGGCCTTCTTCGTGTAGTCGGTCTCTGACAGCTGATAATCCTCTGCGCCGTTGCTTTTTACCATGTACGGCTTATTTTCTGTGAGTACCGGGAATGTCGCCCATGATCCGAGAGAGAAGGTGTGCGCCGCCTTGTCCACGGTCAGAGGCGTATAGTTCTTATTCAGACCGATGTACTCGATCCTCTGCGCCGGATTCTTGATCGCGCAGTGCTCGATAAATCCGTAGCAGTCATTGTCCGAAACGATGGCATATACTTTGTCCAGCGTTTCCTTGTCAGCAATAAATGTCTTGCTCATTTTCTGTATATCCTCCTTGTTTTATTCCTCAACTTCTTCGTAATACATCAGTCCGTTTTTGATTCCGAGCTCGTACTTGTCTCCGGTATCGATGTCGTACAGATACATTCTGTTCGGCATGGTCACGGTGACATTTGCGGAATTGTCAACTTCGGTCAGCATGTCAATGATGATCTTCGAAGGGATCAGGTTGTTGTAGGACGGCATATAGTCCCACTGGTTTGTTACCGCCGTAGCGATAGCATACAGGATTTCGCCTTCGTCCGGATCCGTCGCATAGATGCCGATCTCCTTCACGTAATACCCTGTCTCAAGGTAGTGAAGCGCGTCGATGTAGTTGGTGATAATAAACTTCACCAGTACATTTGTGGCATTCCATACGCTTACGGTCTCGATCTGGAATTCCTGCTTCTTTGACTTCAGCTCCGTGCGCACGCTGGGATCTTCTCCTTCAGCGTAGGAACCGTCGCCTGATGCTGCCTTCGTAAGCGTGATCGTAGTGAGTCCGCCCTGGGCTTTCGCTAATAATGCCAGGCCCTTTTGTGTCAGGACGGCTTCGTTAAATACTCCGGCCATTTTTATTCCTCCTTGTAGTTTTTATATAGCATCCGCCTCAAGCGGAATCATGCTCCTGCTGTCTGCAGTTGCACCGGTGCAACTTTTAATTTTCTACCGCCACATGAGGCGTGCTGTATACCATTGATCCGAGATTGATATTTCCGTTTACGCTGCGCTCGTATTGCGGGCTGTTTGTGATGCTGATATGGTGGCTTGATATAACTGCTCCGACAAAATGCAAGCGGCAGTATACATTCTTTTCGACCTCAACCGTGCGCAGCTTCGAGCGCACATTCTTGACGCGCTCAATGTGCTTCTTTACCTTCTCGAACAGGTCCGGAGTCATCTGTGTGTCCGTTGTAATCTTGAAGTAGAATGGTTCGTCGCCGTATTCGTACCATTCCTGAACTTCTCCGGTACCGAATACGTTAGCGACTACCTGCTCAACTGCCCACTTTGTACCGCGATGTTCCTTTATAAGCCTTGCAGTCTTGATCGTCTCGCGCTTGACATCTATCGACATGGTATCTTCATACCAGTCTATATCAAGCTCCCAGGCAAGCTCATCGAGCATGTTTTCATCGAGGTTGTCTATCTGATCCCATACTCTCAATGTTTTTACCTTGCTGCCCGGAGGTTTAATCAGAGCATCTACTGCGCTGGCCAGAGCTTTGTCCGCTGCATCATCACGCATGAATCGCGGCAGCAGTTTTACTGTTTTCGGATCTTCAATCTTCATTCCCATGTCAGATCACTCCTTCTTTGACCACGTGGCTTACTGTAAGGTTTCCGGAGAACTGCGCGAGCTCTGTGCTCTTCAGATCTACATACGTCGGATACGTAATATCCACACGTGTAGCAGGCACAGCTCCGTCCCAGTCAGGTGCAAGGATCAGCTTCCTCAAGTAATCCGGATTGATATCCCTGTTGAGTCCGGAATGCTGCCACTCGATGTATCTGTCAATCGCGCCGCCTTCGCCTTCCACGGTGGTGATGCAAGCAGATTCATCAGCAGCGGTCGTATAGTATGTAAGATTGATATCGAAGCTGTGAGTAGTGGGAGCCTGAACCGTTACCTTGTCAGTCAGTGGCTTGATCTGACTATCTGTACATGCCGCAAGTACCTTCGCGAGCAGTGCTGCATCCGGTACCGTTCCGTCATATCTTACAGGCGTTATGATTACGGATCCGGGAGGCGTATCTTTGATCTTGATATCGATCTGTGTTGCGCTTGCCAGAGCTCCGGCCGACACTATGGTGATGGTCAGCAGATTGTTGCTGTAATCAACCGTGTAGTCGGTTGTGATAGCTGCCGCAGAGCTGGATCCGTGAGGATATACAAGCAGCGTATCTTCATGGAGTCCGTTTCCTCCCAAGAAAGCATATTTTGTACTGCTTTTCGTGTAGAGGTCAAGCGTTACGCTCAGCTGTGTTTCTTCATCCTCTACCACGGCATCGGCTATATTGTTCGGATCAGCTGCTATTGCATAGTATCTGTATCCTGCTGCCGTGCCGGCTGTACTGAGCCGGTCATCAGCTGATCTTATACGCTCGCGGTATGCGTTATCTTCCTCGACATCTGTTCCGCCCGATGAGGCGGTTGTATTTGTTACGCTTGATATCTCCGGAATGAGGTAGGTATCGACAATTTCCGTGATGCTTCCTGTTTCTATGCCGTTGTAATCCGTTCCGCCTTCTACAGCTACGCCTATGACATCAACGTATGTATTACCCGCCTGAAGCGTCACAGTCGATTCTGTGGCGAAATATTTGCTATTGCCTGTTACTCTTACGCCTTCAGGTATGATCACGTTGTTCGGGAGCGCTGCGGCAAGAGAGAAGCGAAGAGTCGTTTCTGCCTTTTCGGCCGGTTTTCTTGTGCAGTGATTGTTTTCTCCCAGAGCGTCAAGCACTTCGCCTCTGGCGTAGCGTAAGAGCTTCTGTCTGCATCCGTCATTCACGGCGTTGAAAAATGTTACGAATATCGGAGCGAGCCCGGCTTCTCCGAAAAGCCTTCTTTCGTCTCCGGGATACAGAGGTTCACCGCACCCGTTTTCAAGCGTTGTAAGTATGGTATTGAGAATGTCCGCTGCATTCGTCTGTACAAAATCAAGATTCATTTGCGATCTCCTTTGTATGTACTTGTATATCGAACTCGAAGCCGCCGTTCGTTCCGCTGCCGATTGCCTCAACAGAGTCTACATCTACGCGAGGCTCGAATATGCTGATCTGTCTTTCGATGTCCGCTGTAGCGTCTTCCTCTATCAGCGCAGACGGCTGATCTACGAGCCCGCCGTCAAGTCCTTTGACTCTTTCAAAAGCTACTTCTCCGCGCCGGATCTTAACCAGGTTGTCGACGCAGACCTCGGGTATTCCATTGCCGCTTTTTCTCATATGTTCCTCCCTCCGGATCAGTCCACAAGCGATACATAATTGTGCGGTAGGGATACCGTACCGTTCGGACCCGACATCGTAACCACACCGCCTTTTGTTGATACCACCTTCATAGTGTCATCCGTATTGACCGGATTTCCGTCGAGGTCTACCTTCTGTGTCGAATGCACGTATGATCCCGTCTTTATGCCCTGTGTTTCAAGGTTGTCCGTCTTGCTTGTCTTCAGTTCCTCTTTATCCGTCTTGCTCGCCTTAACGCCTGTAGCACTGGTAGAAGTGTCAGCAGCCTTTTCCGGATCATCTTCTACGAAGTTGAACTGCAAGGTCGCCTGAAGCATGCGGCCTTTATTGTCTACGAGGATATTGCTGACTCCTACCTTGTCGAGTCTCATCTTTTTCGGCCCGAGCTGCTTTCCGTTCAAATAAAATGCGCCGGTCTTTGTGACTTCCTTCTTCCAGTTGTTTATTTCCTTCCTGACATCTACGCCGACGGCCGCCAGCAGGGTAGTGGAGAACGACATCTTGAAGAGCTCAAGCCCTTTTTCGTTTGTCAGGCCTTTGCCTTCGGTTGAATTATTATTGTCGGCTTGCTGTGCGTATGAAAATGCGAGGGATCTGAGGTCTTTGATCTTTTCCGGGCTTACAAGCCATTTCTGCTTTCGCCATTTTGCAATCGTTGACAAATATATCCCTCCCTTACGAATATTTTCCGTCTAATCGTGACAGCATCAGAGCCGTATTGTCATCAAATACCGCGCAGCACACGCCGGTATTGATCTCAAGGTATGTGGGCGTCTGAAGTCTTTCCGGTATTACTACATCCATCGTAACCATGCTTGATGTGTCCATCACCGTGGCTTTGACATTAACGCCGCCGGATGCCTTCAGCTTTGTTATTTTGCCCTGTATTATTCCTGCCATATCAATATCCCTCCAATGTGATATTGCGGAAATACAGGACGGTCAGATTCTTAACGTAGTCCTGCCGCACTTTAGTGACGAAGCTCTTGCCGTTCCATCGTATAGCCTTCTTTGTGGATATATTGAGCACTGATGCGGGCGCATACTTCGATGTGAAATCAGTCTTTATAGATCCTGTCTGCAACGCTTTATTCTTGCTGCGCAGGATATTCTTTGCAAACCTTGCCGCCTCCACATCGCTGTTCGCCCTCATAACCGTCTCTATCAGCCTCGTACTGCCTCCGTTTTCGTAATACCCTGTAAATGTACCGGCTATCACCTTAGAAGCGCCGTATGCCTCTCCTGAGTCGTCTGAGTAGGTGTATTCCGTCCTGCTGCCTACTTTGAGCACTTCCGGAGCAGAGCTTTTTTCCATTTCGGCTTCGTCGTATATGATCAACTGGCCGTCGTATATGATCAGCTGATTGCCTTCGATCAGACTCAGGTTGTTCAAGAATGCTATGTCAGATTCATTTTGCTGTTTCATGCTGGCATATACCTGATCTTTTACGTTGTATGTCTTGAGCGTCAGGCCGTGTCTTTCGGCTATCTCGCTTGCTATCTGGGTGTACTTTATCTTCTCCCAGGATGCTGACCTTCGGCTTGCCATCGAAGGCGGCATTGACATCGCCCTTACGGTGAAGATGCCGTTACGGGCTCCGATCTGGAAAATATACATCTTGCCCGTCTTCGATTTATCATGCTCAAGAGATATCGTATCGCCCATTTCGGGATCCCACTTGCTCCACGTTCCTTTCGGATCGTTAAAGCGCAGCGTGAGATTATCCGCAAAGTCTCCGGCATACATCTCGTGTACCGCGTAGTTGAGGCTGATATCTTTGTAGATATCCTTGTCGTTATATAGTATCTTCATTCTCTTCTCCAAGGCGGAAGAGTGCTTGACCCTGCGGATACATCCTCATCATATACCGGAAGCTTCAGCGGTATATTCGCATCGAATACGAGTACATCGGCATAGTCGGGATTGAATTGTATGATCCTGTGAGCCAGCCCTTCGTCGTTATACATGTCAAGCGCCAGGGAGTCGAACGTGTCTCCAGCGCAGGTGTTATATTTCTTATAGCCTACGATCCTATCCAAAACAGTACGCCTCCCTTGCCTTAGCAAATTCCTTCAGCCATTCGAAGAACTCTGCTTCATGCTCTTCAAGTTTCTGCATGAACTGATCTTCGTCGGCCGATCCTTCGGTGTTGATTGTCGGGCTCCATGTGAAGCCTGAGAAATCGTATACGTATGTCACGCCTCCGCCGCCGGAGAGCTCTGATAGCGAAAAGTCATCAAGCGAGAGCAGCTGCCCGGCCTGCGAAGAATATGAGTTTTCGTCCAGTGTCAGGCTGTTGTCTGATGATATCTCGGTAGTCCCGAAGCCTGACAGCCCGAGCATGAGTGCGGCCTGTTCGAGGATCCTGATATTTCTCTGTCTGTATGTAGGATCGAACGAAATAACCGCCTCCGTACCCTCTTCACCTGCGATAGACGGGCCGTGAGTGAATCCGCCCATCGCATATCTTGCCATTTCCTTCGCGTCGTCTTCGTCGCTTCCGAAGAACAGATCTACGAGCCAGCCGAGACCATCCGCAATCCATCCGACTACAGTAGAGATAGCTCCCACGATGATGCCGATAACATCCGCGATGGGCTGTAAGATCTTTGCGATCGGTTCAAGAAGAGGTGCTACCAGCTTCAGCAGGTCAACTATGATCGGCAGGATCGTTTCAGCCAGCATAAGAAGCGGGTCAAGTATCGGCATGATTACGCTGTTGAAAAGGTTGATCAGGATATCAAGCAGCGGTTTGATGACCGGAATGAGTGCCGCAATAATATCCACCAGCACCGGCAGAACTGCGGCCGCTATTTCCGTAATGATCGGAAGTATCGATGTGATGATCTCCACGATCGGCGGCAGTATTGCTTCTAATATCTCCATCAATGGAGGTATTATCCCGGTAATAAGATCCAAGAGCGGCGGCAGGAGTGTTTCTACCAGATTGAGCAGGATAGGAAGCAGCTGTTCTGCGAGCCCCTGGATCATTGGCATGATGACCGGAAGCAGCTCGGCTATGCCGCCCAAGAATTGTTCTACAAACGGCAACGCCTGCTCTACAACGCTTGTTATGATCGGTATAAAGGTTTCGAGCATTCCCATGAGCGTAGGCAGCATGTCGGATATTTCCGAAAAGATCGTTTCGGCAATCGGTGCAAGCGCTACCTCAAGCTTTGCTTTCATCATCTGCACCTGCTCCGAGAAATCGTATGTATCTTCAGCACATCCAAGTATGCTTTCGTCCGATTCTTTGAGCGATGCCGTCAGTCCGTCGATGCTTAAGGTGCCCCTCTTAATTGCCTGCGTCATTGTGGCCGCCGCCTTGCTGCCGAAATACTTTGTGGCTATGCTGTAGGCCTCGGTATCATCCGTTGCGTTCTGTATCTCTGAAATATATGTCTCGATGCCATCATTCAGATTCTCGAAGCCGTCCTTCGCCGCCTGCTGAGAAGCGGTCTTCAGGGCTGTCACTACTGTAGCAGCGTCAAGACCTTCTTTCTCAACCTGCCCGAGCAGCGTAGAGGCTTCGCGGAACGTATATCCTACTTCCTGAAGCTGCGCGCCGTAGGTTTCCATCTCTGAAGACAGGTTCGTGAAGCTTACGCCGGTGCTCTGGGCTACCTTAAACATATAATCCATGGCTTCGGACATGTGGGATTCGTCTATGTTCCAGTTTTGCATTGCTTTGGAACTTTCCTCGATGACCGTGTTGAGATCTTCGCCCAGCATGTCAGCTACGGATATTGCCTGCTTTGACAGATCGCTCAAGGTGTCGCCCGTAACGCCCAGGCGTGTATTGTAATCTGCTATCGCCGCTGCGGCCTCTTCCATCGTTGTAGGAATAGAGGTATATACTTCCTTCGCCGTATCCATCAGGGCTTCAAGATCTTCGCCTGTGGCTCCGGTGCCTATCCTGATAGCGTCTTCCGCTTCGTCGAATTTGCTGCCCAGCTGAAACAGATATTCACCGGCTTTTGCTACCGCTTTTCCGGTTGCTATGGCTGCGCCGCCTACGGCCGCGCCTATGGCAAGGGCTTTGAGGTTGAGCTTGTCAAGCGCGTCCGTCGCTGATTTGACGGAGCTGCCCAGGGTAGGGCTTACGCTTCCGGCTATCTCAACTATAGCCTGTAACGCTTTATTCTTTGCCATAGTCAGTGTCTCCTTCTTGCATGATGTCCTTTAAATGTTTTTGCTACTGATCCGCTCACGGCACGAGCCTGCTTGCGTTTTTCCTCTTCGCTCAGATCTTCGGCCGCTTCCGCGTATTCTATGATAAAGCTGATTACTCGCTTTTTTTCGAGGTCGGTGACTGAGGTTGAGAAGACTTTTCCGTAGTCTCTGTAGGCTCTTCGGAGTCGTCTTCCTCTGACGCCGCCGACCCTACGATAAAAGCCCTGCCTATCCTCATTACTTTCATGTTGTCGTGTCCTTTGATCCTTGCAAGATCGGACCAGTCATATTCGGGATTGACGGCCAGAATTGCCGCGTATCCGAGGTAGAGCTGGAACGAATAGTCAAGCTCTGCAGCTCCGGAAAGATTGCCGCTCTTTGATCCTGATGCGGCCATCTTCTTCGAGTCAGCTTCGGCGAAAAGTTCGCCGGTAATTTCATCGATATCGTAGCTGAGTTCTGATACGGTCTTGCCGTTAATAAGAATGGGGTTCTGAAGTTTAAGTGTCCCTTTCATTTTTACGCTCCTTTCAAATACAGGGGCTCGCAATAGGTTTTATAAACTGCGAGCCCCCTTGTTTTAGATGGTTTTCACAGAAGATTCGCAATCTTGCTGTAATAATCCTTGCCGCCGACTCTGAGCACGTTCGCAAGGCGGTCAACGCAGAACAGTTCTTTGCCATCTGCGTATACCTGACACCTTGTTACATTGAATGTGCTTTCAAGTTCGGTTGCGCTGCCGTTTTCCACGCCGATGTCCGGTATAGCGCTGGGCATGGTGCGAACGAATGCCTTGCGGCCTTCCTGGGAAAGAGCTCCGTCGGACTTTACTACGGTCTCTACCCATCTGAACTCAAGGTTCTGAGCCTTAAGCTTGTTAAGCTTGCTCAGCCCCTTGTCAACTCCGATCTGCTTGACCGTGAGCTGCATGTTTTCGAGCATGCCGATGATCGGCACGGTCATGGTTCCCATTGCGGCCACGTCAGCTGTCGCAAACGCAATTCCGGGAATAGTAAAAGATGTGTCCTTTGCTACAAGCACATCGTCGCAGTACACTGTATCAGCGACTACGGCGCCGTTAATGTCTTTCCATCCCATAATTATTCACCTCCGAAAAATGCTGCGAAGCCTCTGCTCGTGTAGCATACCTTAGCCGTTGCGCTCTTGAACGGCGGTGTCGATGTGAATGAGAGGTTGAATACGAAGTCGCCATTGAGCATGTCGCTCTCGGGGTTCTCAACCTCAAGGAACTCGACACTTGATTCGCCGATCAGCGCTCCGAGCGCGGTGAGTCTTTCGAGCTCTGCGTTTTCTGCGTTTACTACGGTGTCCTTCTGTGCCGGTGTCATGGGAGCATCGATCTCAAGGCCGTGGCGAAGCTGGAAGCCGTTCGTTACGTGCATCAGCATGCGGATATTCGTGTCAAAGATGACGCGAGGATCCATTGTCGTGCCGTACTTGTATGCTGCAGTATGAGGTCCCCAGAGTACCCACGATCCGTTGAAGATACAAGCGGTAGTGATGCCGACTTCGTTGAGATCGTTGCTCTCTGTATCGTCGTAGCCCTCATTCTTGGCGGTTGATCCGAAATACTGCATGGTCGCCATGATCTCTTTGTTCGAAGGTGTTTCCATGGGAACAGAGTCATGATCGAGATCGACGCGGAGCATGGTTGCCGCGCATACAGTCGAAAGATGGTAGGTCTTGCCGGTGCCGGACTTAACCTGCGGCCAGCATACCTTTGATCTCTCCGATACGTATCCGTGAGCCGTCTGCCACTGAATAGCAGCTTCCTTCGTTCCGATCGCTGCGGTCGTCTTGATGATGACCTTGTCTTCGGAATAGAGAGCGCCGCCGTTCACGAGAGTGACGGTCAGGACATTAGAAGCATAGGAGAGAGTATAGTCGGTCGTTTTTGTTCCTTTGACGGAACCATCGCCCTTCCATACCTCTACGCTGTCTTCAATGAGGTTCGGTACAGTAACCGAAGCCGTGTAGCTTGTTACTGTTGCCTCTTCGCTTTCCTTTGCCTCAACGGGAATATCCGCGATCGCGAATGCGTCCCAGTGTCCGTTGATCTTCTGGACAGCGGCCACCATTGCGGTGTATACTTCAGGATCCTCTGACCAACCGGGAGCAGCCAGAATGTTCGGAACCGCGGTGTACTTTGTATACACTTTCTTGATGGCCTGAATTCCGGTGCTCACGCCGCTGCCTGATGTACCGATGATGGTGTTCTTTGTGACTGCCGAAGCGTCCACGGGGTAGTAGGTGATGGTCTCCGATGAGCCCAGAGTCGTAAGATTGGTTACGACAATCCTGTTGTTCTCTGCATCGAATGATACACTGTAGTCGGTGTCGAGCACCTTGCCTGTTACGCGCACGCTGTCAACGTCTGCCAGATCGTTTCCGATGTAGATTACGCCTGTCTGTGTGAAATCCTGGTTCGCAAGCGATACCTGAGCGCCCTTGTGGGTGTCCGGATCGAGTACGTTGATCACATAGATGGGTCCTACATTCTCAACACTGTTATTGAAGTGTTCACGAACACTTCGCAGAGCGTAAACTTTGCCCAGTCGTCCGACCATCCGAAGGTTGCTTTTGCATCTTCCATGTTGCGAAGCCTGATGGGCTGGTTTACCAGTCCGAGCGAGGCGTGTCCCGCTATCTTCTGGATAGGGGCTGTACCGACATACACCAGGACGGAGCCTGCCTGCGCCGCAGCGACAACCGCAGATTTTTCGATTTCGCCATATGTGCCATGTTTGTACGCCATTGCGTTTTACCTCCTGTGTTTTATAAAAAATTGCTGTAGTCAGGGACGTTAGCTACGAGACCGCCTTCAAGCGTAAACGTGATCCAGCTGTGCCAGTAGGGGTAATAGTCCCATATCGCACCATCTTCAGTAAACGGCCCGTACTTGATGCCGTCTTCTTTGATGATCCTAAACCCTTCGATTATGTCAGTTTTGTGGAGCGTCGCAAGGCAGAAGTCTACGAAGTTCCATACATCGCGCCATCCGTCAAGATTGCGGGTGTATGTCGGTTCTTCATCGCCCTGCGTATATCTCTTGTGGAAATAATCAGTCTCGGAGTTCTGAGGATAAAACGTAACACCCGTCTGTTCTCCGGGATTCCACGCTGACAGACATATGCGGATATTGAGTTTCCTCTTGTGATCGAATGTTCTGTCTTCTCCCTCCATCAGCTGTATGCACAGTGACGGGATGGGAGCCGGCACGTTCGGAGGTATGCGGTCTTTTGCAGGTACATATAGCGCGAAGGTCGCGGGGTGTACCAATGTGGCTTCGCCGGTAATCTGTGTGTCCGTGGGCAGTTTAAGCGTTGCTTTCTGGCTGATGTGTTCATCGAACCAGTTTTGCAAGGTGTCGAGTGTTTCGGTTATGGTCATCCGTAAGCCTCCTTACATCATGCAGTTCTGCCGCAGCGCTATCACTACCACGCCCATAGATTCGGCCCATTTCACTACTACCATCTCTTTGCCGTCGACATTTATGATCGACTCCGGGCTTCTATATCTCGGAGCTTCCTCCGTCTTTGCGTAGAGGAACATATCAGCCTCGATCTGTCCGAGTATTCGCCCGTTCATGATCTTGTTCTGCGCATCAGTGCTGACTACGCAGGTTATGCTGCTGCCTTCGACCACGTGAGTTTCAGCGAAATCATCAAGATTCAGGAAGACCTTATCTATATCTTTCGCTATCTGATCCTTGAAACTCATTTATCTTTCTTCGGTGTCTTCTTTGCCTTGCCCTCATCCGCAGTCGGGACCGGCTTATTGACATATTCTGCGAAGCCTCTGTTTACGAGTTCCTTTTCCTTGTCGGTACTCTCAGAGAACTCACAGCCTATAGTCATGTCAACACCGCTTTTTGTGGTATAAACCACATCCTTAATCAGTCTAACCATGAGAGCAGCCCTCCTTATACGAAATCTGCCGCATCTACCTGAGGAAGAGCTTCCTGCTTGCCTGCTGCCTTTTCCTGTGCTGTCTCAATAGCTGCTATGACTTCCTTCTTCGTCCGCATTTTCTTGACCTTGTTCTTCGATGCTCCGGCATCGATAGCGATCTTCTTCAGATCGTCAAGCTTCATGCTTTCGTTGTAATCAGCCTTGTCAGATTCCTCGAACACGTCTGTCCCGCTCTCTGTTTCGTCATCTTCTGTGACATCATCCGGTTGCACCGGTGCAACTTCGGGATTGGGTTCGATTATCCTTGCAACCTTGAGCTCGACCAGGCGCTCCGCTTCCTTGTCGTCGACATAGAAAGCGGGGCTGCTGGCAGTTTTAGGCTCAACTACAGCCTCATTGATATGATAGCCGTAGATACCGTTGATAATCTTGATCAGTGTCATAGTGCGCTCCTTTCTGAAACTACATCACAATACTACGTTTGTAGCGTAGATCCAGGGTGCCTTGTTCTTAGGCGCGGTGAGGGGACGTGCAGCAAGGCGGAGCTTGCGCAGATCCTTTTCCTGATTGATGCAGAGCTTAGGGATACGACGGCCTGTGTAGGTCTCGAATTCCTCTGCGCCGTAGTCAATCTGGGTTACAGCGCCGTAGTAGGTCTTGCCGCATCCGGGAGCGCTTACCATAGCAGACTTCGCAGGGAAATACAGCTGTGTAACACCCGAAGCGTCAACATAAGTCTCGCGTGCTACGAATACATCGAGCATGTAGCCTTCGAAGTTGAGCTTGCCAACGTAGGTTACGCCGGTGCCGGCGATAGATGCTCTGATCTCTCCGATGTCAATGCTTCTGTTGTCGAGCTCATCCAAAAGACCGGTGAAGCCCTTAACGGTTGCCCATGTGGTTGATCCGAGCACGAGATCGGATACAGGAAGGCCGCGCTTTGCAAGTTCATCACACATAGCTACTACATCGGCACACATAAGCGCCCAAGTAGTCCACACGGGGCTTACAGTGTATACGCCGGGGTTAGATCCCGAGGTATCGTAGTAGCGGATCGGTACGGTCTGACCCTGAGTATCAGCGTCAATGTATTCAACCATATCTACGCCATTGTTGATGATGGTCTGTGCAGCCATCCACTCTTCGCGGCGGGCAATGCGTCTGTCAAGATCGGTGAGATCTCTGAGCTGGATCTTCTTTGCTCTCTCTGCAGGTGTCGAGCCCGCAAAAAGAGCTTCGCCGAAGCCACGCTTCTTGAGATCGTCAAGAGAGAGGATCCTTGAGGGAGCGATCAGTGAAGGCTCGAACTCGAAGATCTGATATCCTGCGCGGTCAACAGGGATGTCGCCTACGCGGGGAGCGATGAACGGAACCATGGTCTGTTCTCCGTCCATGAACTCAACAAGGACCTTATCGGTCGAGAAAGGATCCTCTTCGCCGAAGTATCTGTCCTTGAAGAAGCTGGGGGTAGGAGTGATCTCTTCGACCATCCCAGCCATGTAATAAGTGTCAAAAACGTCAATGTTAACACTCATTGTCCTTTACCTCCTTAGTCAATTACGGGAGAAAGGAACACGCCGCCGTTGCGGAGATCATCCTTGTCACCCTCGGTGATGGTGTAGCCTGACTTTACCGCCAGCTTGTCAGGATCGAAGCATCCTGCCTTGTAAATGGCTGCATTTACATCGGCAGCGGTGCCGATTTCTGTGTCATCCGCAAGGATGGCGTACGCGGTAAGAGTTTCATTGGTTGCTGCTGTGGTTCCCAGGATAACGAGCTTGTCGTCGCCTGCGGATCCGCTTGATTTAGCAAGGATTGTGCCGCGCTTATATGTAGCCGCGGTTCCAAGCTTCCTGATTAAGCCTGCCGCTACGACAGGTTCGGGTGCAAGCCCCGAGATCAGGCCGTCATAGTTCATTGTGTCGATAAGGTTTGCCATGATCTTAGTCCTCCTTTTTGTTTAATGCCGCTTTGGCATCTGCGCGTCCCATAGCGATACGCTCTTCTTTGGTCAGCTGCTTGGGCTGTTCTGCCGGAGCATTGACCACCTGTACATCCTGCACGCCTGATTCAGCGTTGTCACTTGTCACGTTCTGCAAGTGCTGAGCTCCGAGCTGTGCCTGTCTCTGCATAGCACGGAAGGCAAGCTGTTCAGCTGTGCAGGGCTTTTCATACTTTGCTTCGTTGACAAGTGCCGTATCCGCTACGGATGCCGCAATCTCGTCAATCCTCTGCTGGCGTTCCCTCTCCTGTGCCACGGCCGCCTCTGCTGCCGAAGTCTCAAGCTGAGATACGAGGTCAGGCATAGCAGCCCGTAATTCATCGATTGAATTATACATTTCTGCGGTACCTCCTTCCTTGAGTTCTCCGGCATTGTCGCCGGGCTTATCTATTTCTGCGCATGCAGCTGTTTTTTCGCTTACCTGCGCCGAAATTCTTGTGATATTGAGGTTTTCCGGAATGTGCAAGCCTCTTACATTGTGCCTTACTCCGGCCACCATCAGGACTTCTTTGCCTTCGAGTGCCATATTGACATCCGCTCCGGTGATCAGTTCGTTTGCGAAGCCTTTGTCTACAGCTTCCTGCCCGGTCATCCATGTCTCCTTGTGCATCATGCTCTTCAGGGTATCAACTTCAATTCCGGTCTTCTGGTTGTATACTGCTGCCGCTGCGTCGATTCCAGCCTCAAGCATCTTGATAATCTGCTTCAGGTCGTCACGGTTGCAGTAGTCGATCACAGTGCAGGCGGGTTCGTGGATCATAACAAGTGATCCGGGATATACCTGTACAGTGTCGCCTGCGCACATGATCACAGAAGCCGCGCTCGCTGCGATGCCTTCTACTATGACCGTTACGTTTGCGGGCAATGCCTTGATGGCATTGTGGATCGCGATACCTGTGTAAAGATCTCCGCCGCAGCTGTTGAGCTTCACTGTGATCTTTGACTTGTTCTTTACGGCTTCGAGATCTTCCATGAAGCCTTCCGGTGTGATAAACATTCCCGGAACAGGTTCGCCGGTCCACCAGTCAACAGGCTGCTGGCTTTCAACGTCGCCGTAAAGAATGATTTCGCCTTCGTCATCGGATACGCTGGCAATATTCCAGCATCTTTTGACCTTTTCATTCAGTCTGTCCATCTTTTCCTCCTTCATCTCCTGTATAGATTTGGATTGATATATTGCTGTTCTTAAGACCAGCTACTTCAAGCTCTCGTTCCTCAATGGCCAGCTGTGTTACGTTATCGTTCCACTGACCGCCGTTGAGCTTGATCGTACTCTGTTCATGCGTGCTGAATCCGGCATTGATGGCCATGATTTCAGCTGTTATCTCCTTGGTCGGATCAAGCATGCCCTGAGAAGGTCCGATCCACTTGCTGCCGAGGTATGCAGCCCTGATCGCCGGATCAGTAAAGAATCCGGGAGCGAGTATGCGGCCTCTGGCCACAGCCTCAGACAGCCATATTTCATAGATTGGCTTGCAGAAGTCAGCTGTAAACCACTGCCTTCTCATAGCGAACGCTTTCCACGCTTCAAGCAGTGCGGCACGTGATGCCGAATAGCTTGCCGTGAATGCTTTCATGAGCAGTTCTTTCGGTATTTCGAGCGCTGCACCCACCTGTGTAGATACCGCATCGACGAAACCGGCGAAACCACTGCCGGGTCTCTTGGGATCCGCGAAGGTTACATCTTCGCCAGGCTCCATGATGTTGACCGTACCAGGTCCGAGTTCATATTCATTCGGATCGTGGCTCACCTGATTGTCAGGGGATGCAACTCCGGGCATTCCGTCCACGTCTCCCCAGCCTACTTCATTGAATGGATTGTCTGCCGGAGATTCGGTTGTCTTGATAAATGCTGCGAAGCAGGCTTCGATATTTGCCGCCGTCAATTCTGACTCCGTATATCTGCGAAGCTGCAGAAGCGGTTCGATTACCGGAGCGAGATATGACACGCCTCTGTACTGGTCAGCGCGTTCCGATTCCATCAGCTGTATGATGTTCGGCAGGCCTGTCTTGTCTCCGTATGCCTTTACGCGGATAAACTCTTCAGGCTTGCGAGCGCTGATCTCATACGGGTATGTGTTTGCTACGTAATATGCCACTATGGCTCCGTTGTCGTCGACCTCGACACCGTCGTAGATCATATTGCCGTTCTCTGCGATACCGTCTGTGTTCACGCCTACGGTCTTGCCCGGTGTACGTACTCTGTCAGCCTCAAGCACATGTAGCCTGAGAGAGTAGGGCATGAGCGGCGTAGGCTTGTATTGCTTCATGACTACGAAGCAGTCGCCCGATGTCAGCCAGGACGTAAGAGCTAACTGCTGGATGCTGTAAAAGTCATTCACTCCGGTAGCATCGCAGGCTCTTTTGTTATTTGCCCAGAGAGCAAATTCCGCTTCGGTGTGCCTCTGCCATTCCGCTGCTGCCTCGGGTGTCATTCCAAGCGTTACATGATCGATCTTTGCCTTCAGCTGTAAGCCCATGCCGATCACATTTGTGCGGTTGGTCGTTACTGCCGACTTTGCGATCGGTGTGCTCATAAAGAGCATCCTGCCGCGCTGTCTTAAGGTGTAATTATTCCAGTCGATATCCTCGCGGGGACTTCCGCTCTGTGCCGTGAACCCTTTGAGGGCTTTTTTTCTATGGCTCGCACCTGCTTCGCTGTATCCCTTGTTGCGCAGTGCGTATCTCTTATTCTTTACCGCATTTCGCTCAGATAACAGTCTTGCGGCTTCAAAATCGCTTTTCGTGGTGCTCACCTCCTCAAATATCCGGCGCCTGAAAGTAGGAGCGCCGACTTCCAAGCGTCGGTTTTGATATAACGCTTGCGCGCAATATCCCTTGCTTTTACCAGTCTCTTTGTACTATTCCGATAGCTTTGCGCGGTTTTCCGCCCTTCAGCATGTTTTCGAGACCGTCTATTTCATTTTCGAGCGCTTTGATGTGGTTTTTCAGCTTATCGAGGTCGAGCCGTGTAAGGCTTCGGCCATCTATCGTGTATGAGGCAACATTGCCATCCAATAGGTCAAGGTATGCGGCTCTTGCTTTTTCAAGCGCTGCCTTTTTGAACTCAAGCCTTGCCGTTAATTCTGTCCTGTCTGCCATGTTTCCTCCTTACCATTCATCGAAGCCGCTGCGTCTGCTTCTCTGTACCTTTCTTCTCGGTTGCACCGGTGCAACTTGCTTTTTCTGCTCCGGTTGCTTTTGTATCGGCTGTCCGTTCATTTCCCGGAGCCGCGCTTCGAGCTTGTCCATGTCAGGATTGATGATCCTGAGTCCGGCATTTGCGTAATTGCGACAGTCAAGCGGCTCATTTCGTTGATGTCCCGGAAGCTTTTCCCATGTCCAGCGGTTTACGCCTTTGCTGCTCGACAGGATCATGTGCTCCGACAGCAAGCCGTTGAAGAATCGCTGGTCGTAACCTGCGCTTTCGTGCCTTGGAAAGTGGCAATATTTCGCGCCGGCTTCCTCGACCTTCAGGTTGCTCATGATCGAAGCCTTGCCGGAATCTACGCCGATGGTATACAACCAGCAGGTGATCCTCTTGTTGTCCCTGATCGGTACCTTTGTCGGCGGCGCTGTGAATGGTATGCCGTCGCCGCCTTTACCCTTGATTGCAAATACGCGCTTGCCCTGCCTTGCGCGGCAGCCCTCGTACACTTCTTGTGTGAAGTGTCCGCCTGAGTCTATCATCGTGATCGATATTTTCAGACCTCTGCCGTTTTTGAACCTGTATACGTGATCTATAACTTCATCAAGTCTTGCCCATGTCTCAGCTACATCCGGCCGCCCATCAATATGTCCGCAGCGTATGCCCCAGGTTTCGCCGTACTGGCCGTGACCGACTACTTCATATTCGAAACGGTTGTCCTGTGTATCCACGCCCATAGTTAAAACCAAAACACCTTCAGGCAGCTCGACCGGCCCGCCTTCTTCGTTGGTACCGTAATCCTCACGGCGGGAGAGCATCGTATCTTCGTCCGCAAGATCCCCGCGTTCCTCCCAGAGCTTACCGAACAGTGTGTTCCACACTACCTTCAGCCTCAGGGAATCGTCTTTCGCTTCAAGGAAGCTCTGACAGATCTTTTTCCAAGGCATCCACGGGCTTGAAAACGCGTTCAGCCAGAAGCTCCTGACTCCTGACTCATACGCTCCGGGATTTGCCGCTATCCATTTTGCCGGCTGCTGCCTCATTGTTTCTTCAGGTATCAGGCAACCGCACTTCGGACATGTCCAATGTATCGGACCGTTTATCGTAAACACTTTCCGGCCGGATATTTTTTCGACCGTGTGGTTAAATTTGATCTCATCAAAATCAATCTCTGAATACTCACCGCACTCCGGGCACTGATGACACCATCTTTCCTGTGTGCCCTGGTAAAATGACACTTCGATAGCGCTCGCCCCTTTCGTTGTCGGTGTGCTTATGTCTATAGCCTTGCGATTGTAGAAGGCCGTCTGTCTTCTTTCAGCAAGCTCCCACGGATCGCCTTCGGTGCCGGCTGACTTTGCCCAGCGGTCATGTTCGTCGCCGATAACATATCTGACAGGTGTTGAGGCTAATGCTCTCGGAGTGTTCGAGCCTATCAACGTAATGCTTCCGCCCGGAAAACTCTTTTGCAGGATCGTATTCGAGGAATCCTTCGCTTTAAGCTCTGACACTTTGTTTCTAAGTGCCTTACAGTCTCGGATCATCGGATTGAGTCTTTGCTTTGAAAACTTCCTTGCTTCATCCAGCGACGGGTGTATGTAAAGGATCGTGCCGGGGTCCTGATCTATGATGTATCCGATAGCGTTAAGCTCGAACTCTGACTTTCCTACCTGAGAAGCTGCTACCATGACGATCTTGTGAACCTTCGGATCGGTAAAGCAGTCCATCGGGTCCTTTAGGTATGGTGTCCTGGATGTTCTCCATAATCCCGGTTCAGCTGATGTTTCAGGAGAGAGTCTTCGCTTTCGATCCGCCCACTCGGATACCGTGAGTGTTTCGGCCGCCCTAAAGTTTTTGACTGCTCTTGCTATAACCTTGTTCAGCTTCGCCGCCTCAGGATACAGCTGCGCAAGCTTTGACTTCTTCGCTGTTTTTTCGGCCGGTTTCTTTGCCGGGGTCTTCTTTGTCGGAACCTTTTTCTTGCTCGATGGCTTCTTTTTGGTTGATGCTTTAGTCGTCGGTTTCTTCCGCGGCATCTTCATCAGCTCCCTTTCTTGCCTTCACCCGTCTTTGGAACTTCTCGGGATCGTACCTGTAATCTGCCAGGCTGTTCAGGATCTCCTTTACCTCCGCATTGATTCGTATGGATTCTTCCTCAGGTGTTTTTATTCTTGCCGTATCCATGGCCAGCCTTCCGGGCAATGCCATCAAACGGTTTTTCACTTCGTAGATCAGATCTGCCAGAACCGCTTCCACATCCTCCGATCTGTGCATCTGGCCTTCAAGCTCCGCGTGCTTGATTTTTTCGATGGCCGCCTTCGTCTCTTTCAGATCAGCTTCGGCAGCAAGCCTCCGGCTTTCATTCTCTGCGTCGTTTTTGCTGGTGGGCTTCGATGCGCTCGCTTTGATATGAGCGATATATGCCTGCACCGTTTCGTCACGATCATACTTCCGCTGGTTGCCTGCGACCTTGCCCTTGATGATCCCGTCTTCGGTCAGCTGCCTGATGTACCTGGCGGTCACTCCAAACATGAGCGCCACTTCGTTCGTGGTCATCGCTTTGACCTTTCCGCTTGTTTCAGCCATTTGCGCCTCCTATGCGGAACGGAAGTGCCCCGGAAATTTTTTCCGGAGTCTGCACGTTTTTTGGGCTCGCGAGCACCGCAGTGCTTTTTGAAGTTCCAGAAGTACCTACCGCCCGCTATTTCTTGAATTCTTGCTCAATATGATGCTCAAGTCTCTTGCTCAATCCATCGTTGATTTTTTCGTTAATGTTTTTTGCTACCGTTTCGTTCGTGATCATCTGAGGAACGGAGACGGTCTTGATCGACTTGATATCATTCCGGCCGGGTCCTGTACGCTGGAACGGGATAAATCCTCCGCCTTTATTGGATCCGAGGAATATGTTCGCGCTTTTGAACTCCTTGCGCTTGCCTTTGTATACCTCCGCGCTGATCTTGTACGGAGCGACAGGGGATACGGCTGCGACAGTTCCTACTCGCTTGTCGCTCTTGATCGCCTGCCCGGGAATAAGTCTCTTGTCCTTCGATCTTTTCGCCGGTACGGTCGCCGGCTTCATCTTGAAGTGCGTCGGTGTCAGCAACCTGCCGCTGTATGTCAGCTGTATGTTGTCGACCATGATGCCTGATATCCTGATCTTGCCGGCGGCTTTCTTTGCTCCCTTGAAGCAGCCTTTGACATCAGACTTTTTGATGCCGTATACTTCCGTGACGGATGTACTTACCCATCCCGGAGCTCTGCTCCTGAAGTCCGATACGGTTCTCTGTAATGCCCGCTTAGATTTCTCTTCGTTCTTTTCGATTTCCTTTTTCAGCTTCGCCGCTTCCTTGACGGCGATGTTAATCAATCCCTTTGCCATTGCCGCCTCCTTGACATATAAAAACACCGGCGCGGTCATTGCTGTGACCGCCCGGTGTCTTCGGACTTATTTCATGCTATCATAATAACACTGGCATGTGTAAAAAATGTAAATGAATTTAATGCTCTTTAAACATTTTTTTCAGATACTGGCTGTATGAGTTCCTGAGCGATTCCGGAGAGCTCATGCCGCCCATCAGGGTGGCGATCTTTTTCCAGCCGTAAAGATGTACGCAGCGGTGCATTATGATCTGCCGCATGAGCGGATCATCAATCGTTTCAATAAAGCTCAGAGTCTCTTCCTGTGCTTTCTGTGCTTTGAGCATGAGTACATCAATCTTTGTCTTGCATCTGGCCACAGACAGCATTCTCTGCTCTGTGGGCGACGATTGTTTTCTGAACGGCTTCGGAGTATCCGATACCGGAGCTGTTTCATATCCGGACCGGGCTTCCAGCTTCTCAAGCTCTGTGTGCCACATCTCTATTTCTTTGTTCAGGTAGTATAGCTTTGAAAGATCCTTGCGTGTCATTTGATCCCCCTGTATGTTTTATATGTCTGCTGTGGCAACCTTCACCACCTTGACGATCAGGCCGAAGCGCTCAAGCATAAGTTTCTTCTTGATCTTGAATTCTTTGGTTTCCATGCCTTTGGCATCTTCTGCAATCAGTTCGCCATCCTTGTAGTACGTGAAATCAGCATAATATGAGCACTCCTTTTCGAGAAGCTTTCCGGGCTTCGGCAGTCCTTTGTTCTTGCCTTTGGTATATACAGCTCCGTTGACCTCATATTGCGCCGGTATGAGCACGAACTTTTTCTGTCTCTCAAGGCCTGATATCAGACCTTCCTTCTGCGCGATCTTTAAGTATTCCCAGCGGCGGCGTTCAAGCAGCGAGTCGAACACTTCGCCGTCATCTGATTCAACCTTTCTCGCATTGTATTTTGATCTCCTGTAAAAGTTATACATGCTATTCAATCGTCCTTTTCCAGTTGCCTTTGATTTTATTCGGCGCGGATCCGGTCAGATCTTCATGACCGTTTGCGCGCTTGGCCGTACACAGGCAGTTCCACGAGCAGAAGTATAAGCGGCTGCTGCTGTTCTTTGCCCACGTGTAAGCCCACTTGATATTACTCCATGTCGTAAATGCTTCACCGCACCACTCGCAGATCTTCTGTTTCATCCCGAAGTGCGTGTCATCTTTTGCTACTGGCACACTCCTTCGCAGTCGCTTTCTTCTGCTGTTTCATTTTCTCGATGCGCTTGTATAACCCGTATACGCCGACATTGTAATCTTTGGCAATCTTTTTGACTGTCTTGCCGCGCTTGAAGTATTCATCCTTCAGGATGTTGTCCGGGATGATCACGGCCGAAGTTATTTTCTCAGGCTTTTCCGGTTGCAGCGGTGCAACTTCCTCGGGTTCTGCTTCGGTAATATCGATCGGCTGATCTTTAGGAACTTCTTTCTCATCAGCGGCAATGCCTACGCCCGCCTTCATCAAAATGAGCTTGGCAGCCTTCTTTCTTTCCTCAAATGGGTTCGGCCATAAGCAGCGCGCTTACCAGTGCTGACTTCTGCTCTCTGATTCGTACCTCGTATCTGTCGGCCGCCTTCAGCTTCATACGCTTGCCGCATATCTTACACTTTGTCATCGCTTTGTTCCTTTCGCTTTGCTATATACTTATCACATACTATCGTTTCAAGTGACTCTTCGTCCCTGCTGTACGCTCCGTCGATTCTACATCGGAGAACGCCGGCTGTACCGTACGGATGCAGGCGGCTACACGTCTTACAGTTTTCTTTTCCGTCTGTTCTTCTTCGTGATTTAACCATCGTTATACCTCGCATTTTTACTCGTAGCAGAAGTATTCGCCGTTCTTCTCCTGCCATACTCCCGATCCCTGTGGGAATTGTGATTGATATACTACGTTCTCGGGAACATCCGGTGTTCCGTTTTTGAGAATATCCCGCGCCATTTCATAGCACTCTTCCGGAAGCTCTACCGTGAAGAACTTTCCGGTCGTGCTGTACTGCCTTGGGTTCTTCTGGTACAGCACATCCCCGATCGTATTCGGCCAGTGGTCGCTCTTTACACGGTTGAGCACTACAGCTCCGGTCCAGCGGGCTGTCAGCTTTTCTTCGTCCGTATGCCAGTTTTCGTGATAGATTACTTCGGCCAGAAGCTCAATATCCTCTGCATCAACCTTTCCTGTCGGCTCCGGCGTGGGTGTTGCTGTTTTCTTTTCTTCTGCGATTATTTCCGCAATCATTTCTGTGACCTGAGGTATCCCGACATCGCCCGTAATGACCGTCTGTTTTTCTGCCTCCGGTGTAGGCGTGGGTGTTGCGGTTGGTGTCGGTACCTGTGTCGGTGTGGGTGTCTGTGTCGGAGCCGTTGTTCGCTCGATGCTGACCGCTTCGGATTGTATCGGCTCTGTTCCGTTTTTTTCTTCGACGGTCAAAACTATCGCCAGTATTACAGCTGTCGTCAACGCCGCAATCTTTGCAACGGTTCTGAGCTGCTTATTCATGATTTTGTCCCTCCCTTCGTGCCCTGCGTTGTCGACCGGACATTTGCAGGGCACATGTGGATTTGTGATATATTAAATTCCCTGGTGCACTCATTCTGTTCGGCCTTCGCTGCACGCAGCCACTCTGTTGTCTTCAAGCTGCTTCTGCAATACGCAGTCCTGTACGAAACCGTGCAGGTCGGCCATAAATTCATTCGTCAGTGCTATGATCGGCATAAACGCCGCCAGCGTAGTGAAGCCGTCCTTTGCTATCAGGTATCGAAATCTCTTTCTCCCGGTATTAGCAATGCGGGATCTGATCTTGAAGTACGGAGACTGGATCTCGTTCACAAGTGGCGCAAGCAGCTCGCGGTTGTAGAAGATCATTTCTCCGTCCGCGCACTTAAGCGCCTCGTATTCTTTCCCGTCGTATGTGATGCTTATCTTTATGCTCTCGGTATCAGCTTCATCGTATGCCTCTCCGTCATGCAGATCGAAGCCGGCTGCAACCTCTTTCAGGTCGTAATACGTCTCTTCGCGGATCTCCATCTTGTCGCGCTGTTTTTTATTGATATCGAGCAGGGCGCATATTTGGGCTTCGCCACTCATGACCGGAATACATCCACAGCGGTATATGCCGGTACCGTTTGAGATTATCATTTCATCCTGCGCGGTTCCGCGCTGCTCTTCGGGCTTTGTAAATACAATGCAGGTATGCGCCTTCTTTGCTATCCTTGAAAATGCCTGTAGCTTCATGTCTTGTTCCTCCCTCTGATCTCTTCAATACGGTCGTTTATTTCATGCAGGCGCTCCTTGAGTCTTTTGACCGCAAGTTCTGCCGCCTGCTCAGGCGTATCAGCATCGACCTCACATACGGACATATCGCAAGCGCTCTGAGAGCCTTTTGTGCCTGTGATGTTCGCTCCGTTCGGAAGTGAGACATCTATCCGCCATCTGCCGTGTGGTGCCCGTTTTGATATGGTGCTGAGTCCCAGCTTCGTAGTCATCTGGAATAATTCCTCAAATGCTGTCATCGTCGTCTTCCTCGCTTTCTTCGGGTTCGAGCTTCTTATATCCGATCATCTTATCGAGCATGACCTGAAGCTGGTGCGTGAGCCTTCTGACGCTCAGCAGACCGTCCATAGTGAAGCCATCCGCATAGGCATCCTCAAACACTTCTTCAAGCTCATGTTCTTTGTCAAATATCCGCTGCCTGAGTCCACGGATGCCTTCTTCATCTTCAAGCTCTTCGGTATCCTGCTGCCCGCCGGCTCCTTCTGTCTGCGCTTCCTCTGTGTGTTTCTCTTCCTCGGGATCCTCTTCGAGTATTGCCCAGCCCACATAGTTCGGAGCGTCCACAAGTATGATGCCGTGATCCGTGGCGCACTTGACGCAGCCGATCGTGTCGCCGATCACGTCGGCGATTTCTCCGGTCTTTATGTTTACCAGCTTGTCTCCGGGCTTGACATCCGTAATGCCTCGAAGCTCTCTGGTCTTGTATTCCTTGAGCTTCGGATCAGCTTCTTCCGCCGGAGGATTCATGCCGATATCTTCGGACTGTTGTGCCGGTGCAACTTCTTCGCTTGAAGCCTTCTCCTTTTCTTCGCAAGCTTCTCCCTTTTCCGGAGTCCATTCGGGATCGTCAGGGTTCCATCCTGTCTTTTCTTTATACGCCTTGATCTCGTCCTGGTATTTCTTAGTAACCGCTGCCTTGTGGCTGTCGTCCTGCTGCCTTGTGGCAGCGTCCTTCTTCTCGGGCTTCGGCTCAGGCTTCTTCTCGGGAGCCGGGGCAGGCTTTTCAAATTCTTCGCCGCATACCAGTTCCCACTCATGGGCATCACATGCGCCGAACACTTCATGAACGGCGTTTTCGGCATCCGCTGCCGTGCCCTTTATCTTTTCGTTCGTCCGGATGTTCGTATAGACTATCGTTGCGTCATCGGTATGAACGGATATCATGAACTTGCCCACGCCGGAGACTCTTGACCAGAGTACCGTGTCGCCGCTCGGAGCTAATATGTCTACCAGCGCCTTTCCGGCTTTCTCGCTGAGCTCTTTTGTCCATACTTCCGTAAATGCTGCCATGAATGCCAAGTCTTTGCCAAGTGCTTTGTAAAGTTCCTTGTTTTCATGAAAGAACTCTTTCCAGATACGTTCGGTGAGAGAGTAGTCCTTTTCCTCCTGAACGGTCGCCGGAGCTGCTGCTTCCATCGCAACCTCTAAAGGTGTGACTGTTTCCTCAGCTGCGATCTCGTGTTTGATCTCCTGTATCTCGCGCTTTGTCAGGCTGGGGTTGATCTCTTCGATAACCTCATCCGACAGCGTGAGCATTTCCTGAAGTTTGGCCACGCCGTAGCCTTCGTATTTCTCAAGCAGCTTCTCGCTGTATCCGTCTATGGAGTATCTGTCATTGATGGCAATGAATCTTGATACGACATCCTTTGTCAGGCCGTACTCAGCCTGTGCAAATTCCGCCACGCTCTTGTATCCGGATTCTTCAAGAATGTTCGTGTCCCTGGCTACCTTCAAGAGGTAGCCTATACGAACGAAGCCTTCTGCGTTTGCCTTGATCTCAAAATCAAGGCTCGCTTTGTATTCTTTGTAGTCCCGGAACGTACCTGCCGGAACTTCCGGTGTCTCGTACTGTGTCTGCAGATCAGACGCAGTACCCGCTTTGCTTATATCTGTTACCATGCGCTCCTCCTTGTGTTTACAATGCCATCAGGTCTTCTTCGAGACCTTCAAGCACACGTCTGTTATTCTTTTCGTTGATATGTGCCCTAAGATATGCTATGTTCTCGATGCGCTTGCGCTCGGATTCCTTCGCGCGGGCTTTGTCCTTTTTCTTCATGCGCTTTTTGATCTCTTTCTGCCATTCCTGAAGAGCAGGCTTCACTTTCTCGATCTCAGGCTCTTCGTCATACATTCCGCGGTGCTGCCTGATGACTCCGCCGGGTTCAACCTCAATCGTATAGTACGGATCCTTCGGTTTCTTTTTCTGTCTCAGGAAGCAGATGTATGTCTCGTGCTGGCATATGCGGTCAAAATATCTATCCGTAGATCCTGCGCAGTGATGCAGGGCATTGCCTTCGAAGATGATGTCCGCAAGAGATTCCGGAACTATGATCTTGTATCCGTCATTCTCCCATTCGAGCAACGGTTTGATCTCTTTGAGTATTCCTTCAGATGTCGGGAATTTTTCGCGCATTTCCTTGGCCATACGCCTCGCGCTCTCTCTGTTCCGTTTTGCTTCAAGGATCTTTGCTTTCTTCTGGCAGAGCTCGACATATTCATCATGTCTTGCCTTCAGATCGGCAGGCTTGTAGATCAATTCATCCTTGACCTTCTTTCCGAGTCGCCTTGCCATGTCCATGTAATCATCCCACTGGTCAATGACTCTCCCGGCTTTTGCTTTGCTGTATCCTGCTGCCTGCTGGCGCTTGACGTAGTGCATTACCTGCTCAGGCGACATGTAGGAAAATATCTCTTTTTCGCCGCCTCCGTACGGGCTATATGCGCCGATATCATTCTCTACGAGCCACATCAGGGTTTCCTGTGATATTTTTCTGTCGTGTTCCTCAGACCACCTGAGCCACTTAAGCGAAACTATTCCTCCGTCCATGTCCCTGAGACGATTGACGCTTTGCTTGTCTTCCAGCCCCATCACAGTGAGAATGTCCTTGCCTTTTACATTCAGATGCCCGCTGTATTGACCTACTGCCGGCCAGACATATTCAGACTGCTGCGCGAGCAGCTTGTAGAAGCGTCCTTTGCAGAGCAGTTCTGCAATATCTGCAAGCCTTTTGTCTGCACATGCCATCAGGCAGTTATAATTCAGCTTAATGCCTTTTTCAGCTGTCGCCTGAAAGGTTCTGACCCAGTGCGCGTAATCAGTACCGGTGAGTGCTGCCGCAATCTCATTCGGATCAGGATACAGATATTCAGCTGTCATTCTCTGCGAAGCCGGGTTTGTCAGCTGCCATGATGCGCAACCTCTACATCCGCCGTAGTAGCTGTTGTAATAGTTCTGCTTATGGATGCCTGAGCTGTAGAAGTTATAATATATCTGGTACCGCTTCTTCGCGTCGCCCTTATACATGACGATCCTGACCGTCTCATGCCAGTCAACAGACTTTGTACTGTTATCCGTGCAGTCCACGAAGAACTTGAAGTGTCTGATCACGGACATACTCTCGTTCAGATTCTGAAGGAATGAGACCGAAGTATTGTACTCAATCTCGTACTCGCTCGTATGTGTTGGCTTTTTGTGCTTTGACAGCATGCGGACAGCTGCTCCGCAATGCGGGCATACTGCAGTCTTGTTCGCCTTCACCTGCTGCCCCTGATCATCTACAAATGTTTTCCGGTCATTCTGTTCGCCGCAGGCAGAGCAGCACCACTTTTCGGTTTTGGCATTGTATACGGCTATATTCTGTATGCCCATCGCTTTCTCTGTCGCCCAGGGAACAAAACCGGAAGGTTTCCCTTCAATGGTATCCATCAGCTCTTGTATGCGCCTCTCGCGTCTTTCCTCTGCAGTCTCACGTTTTGCAAGGTCATATTCTCTTTCAAGGCGGTCGAGCATGTCCACCCAGGTATCATGTTGATAGTTCGTCCAGTATTTATCCTTGTGGAGCTTCTTGATCGTATCAAGGATCTCTTCTTCGTCTTTTGTATGAGCCTGCTTGAACGTATCTTTGTACTTTCCTCTGGCCTTGGTGGTCGTGCGCACATTGAGCCGATACTGTTCCTTTTCCCACCGTTCCCGGAAGCCGTATGCCGTAAGCAGGGTGTTCTCTGTCCACTTTGCTTCGGTGTCCATGTATCCGGAGAATTGCCGTGCGTATCCGGCTGCATACCAGGTCGCATGTTCGCCGTTCTTGAGCTTTACGCAGTGGCGGAAGCAGAGCGAACCGTTGTTGTAGCAGTTCAGCACAGTGATATCCTCGACTGTCTGCATGATCGTCACGCGGCCTTTTCTCTTTGTCTGAGGCGCAGGGTTTTTCTCTATGAGTTTCTGTTTCATTCCGGCCTCACCTCCTCGACGATTCCGGTATCATTGATGTGATACCATGTAGAAGGATGATATTTTTCTCCGTCAACCTTCAGAACTTCCGCTGCCAGCAGATGACCGTCTGTATCCTCTTTGATCAGACCTATATATCCCTCTTGGGATTCGATCATTGCCCTGGGATCTTCTCCGCGCGCTATGGCTATGACTGCTGCCTTTGCGCCGCTCTTTGATATCGATACGTCTTTGCCGGACCATTCCCACTTCTTACGGTCGGGATGACCGACTATGTACTTGATGCAGGCGCAAAAGAAGCCTTTTATGTCCAGCTCTTCAAGTATGACTATCTTCGTGCAGGCTATGCGTTCCTGATCGTCTTCGTCGATGGATCCGGAAGCCTCGACCTTGAAGAATCTGTCTCTCTTCAGGTCATAATATCCGAGACACTGAACAGGATTCTCGCAGCAGTGATATCCGCAGCTGGCCGTCTTTGATTTCTCGACAGTATATGTGCCACCTACGTGGAACACTTCGCCGTCACGGTTCCCGAGTCTTGCCGTCATGTCCCGGCTGATGCCTTTGTATGCGATCATTCATCATCACCGCCTTCGGTCTCGCTCTCGGGAGTTTCAGTCTCTTCGGGCTCGGGATCCTGATCTTCCTCAGACTCTTCGGGTTGCACCGGTGCAACTTCAGACTTTTCCTCTTCCTGCTTGCCGGCAGGATCGATGTAGTATTCCCGGATCGTTTCTTCGAGTCTCTTCCTCGATATGTCTCCGATCGGTAACGTGCTCGGGATGGAACTGTCGAGCTTACGTGCTGCGCTTACTATCGGGCCGGGTACGTTCTTGCGTGATTTCGATGTCTCTACGATCAGTTTGGCCAAAAGGTTTACTAAGTCCTTGCCCTTGCGCCTGATTCCGATCATGAGCTGCTTATCATTGTCTTCGAGCATCATATTCTTGATGAAGTCTACCCAGAGCTGCAGCGAAGTAGGCAGGTCGAGATCCGCTGTCTCGATGTCAAGTTTGCCTATGGCCGCTATGAGTGGGTTGCACAGTTCGTCGTAGTCACCTGCGAGGAAATCATCAACGTACATTTCATCGATGCCGTTCTCCTTCGCGATCGTCCTGACCGCTTCATTGTCTCCCTGTGCCTTCTGGGCAGCTGCTGCCCGGTTGATCTCTTCGGCAGAATCAAATTCTCCGAACTTCGCAAATAATTTCGCCATGTTTTTCTCCTTTGTGTGTTTATGATAAATTCGCGTTCATGTTCAATCTCTGACCATTGTGAACCTCATGAAGCCGAAGCCTCCGTACTCCGGAGAGTGAAGCCCGATCTCGATGGAGTTCTTGTCAATGATGTATCCTTGCTTTGCATACTTGGCGGGTACCCGCACGCCTTTTGTCCGGAACCACTCGCGGGCCGTGATGACCTTGATCGTGGGCTCGGGGTGTACGAGGTTCTTTGAGCTGTTCCATCGCTTACCCTGCATCGCGTCAGGCGTCCCTATCGTCCTGCAGGTGTATTTGATCAGATATGATGCCAGCTTTGCATAATTCCCGGAGTCATCCAGCGGGTTCACGTGTATGCGGCCGTGATTCCATACCCGCTGTATGGTACCGATGTCTACTCCGGGGGAGGAACCTATAACCAGGTGGTGATGTCGGGCTCCATGGCTGCCCGTCTCTGCCACATGTACGTACTTGAGTTCAGATCCTGCTGCCTTGTACTCCTTTCGGAGCTTCCTGAGGAACTGCGCTATGTCTTTCTTCATGTCCTCGGGATCCCTCGGCGGATCTCCTCGTGCTTTGGCGTAGGAGAGCACCAGATGATAGTCGCCTGCCTTGAAGTTCGCATTGAGGATCCTGCGAAGCTTCTTCTCCGCGATCCTGTTGTTGATCTTCAGCTGCTCTTCCTTCGAAGGCTTTACCCGATCCTCTGATCTCTGACCTCTCCTTCCATATCTGGCCGAAAAATACCTCTCAACCTCTATCGTTTTACCCGCCACACATACCGACTCGATGTATGGCATATGAAAAATCTCCTTTGTCGTTGTTGGTCGGTTAGTTAATTACTTTATGGACTTACTAAAACGGCCTCGAAACCGCTTGAAATCTGTACTTTTTGCGACAAAAATCCCTGCAAAATTCATTGACTTTTGGTGAGAGGTCTGGTACACTATTACATAGGTAGAAACCTTTCGATAATTTCGCAAAGATTATCGTCCTTTAATCACTCCGGGTCGCGACGGAGTGATTATTTTTTATCCGCTCCTGATCTTCTGTGTAGTTCATATAGCAGCGTGTACATAACAGTTCCTTGAGAATCCTTTTGCCCCTGCGCTGTTCTATCTGGTAGCAGCGGTCAAGATCGTGGAACTCTGTACCGCACTTCTCGCACGCGGCCGGCAGGTCCTTATCCGGTGAATAGCGGATATTATGTACGATCTCGTAATCCATCTCTTAACCCTCTGTCTCTAATGCTGCATCGTATGCCACTCTCATGGCTTCCGCCTGCTCCACATGCTCCGGAAGCACGAAGCCATAAAGATGGCCGTTGCCTATGATTGCTACCAGGCCTCTTACGTTGTACTTGAACATATCCATGACCGGGATATCATCCATGTACCTTTTCTGTGGTGCTGCTTTCTTGACCTCTAACATGCGTCTTCTCCTTTCGTTCCTTTCATTCCCAGGATGTCAACGATCTCTTCGAACGCCCTGAGCTTCCTTTGTGTTTTGGAATACTCGGATTCATTTGTTTTTAAATAATCAAGAGAGTCCATTATTTTGGACTTGATTTCGGTGAGGATCCGGGTATTCCAGCTGTACGATTCCTGCTTCGTCATATCAACGCCCTCTGCCCTTGTGTTCTTTTTGCTCTTGTTTCTTCCATTCCTGGTACTGCCGCTGCACATCCTTATTCTCAAACGCTTTTGAGGCGCAGCGGAAGAGCTGGGCGGCAATAATATTCTGGGATGCGGTCGGCATCGTTTTTATATCTATAGCCGCCTGAGTGATCGTTTCCATATTTGCCTCCTTAAGAAGTTGCACCGGCGCAACTCTTTATAATAGTGCGCCTACATTCATGGGCGTTCGGAAAATTCTCCTTTCGTCATAGCCGTCCACATAAGGATCTTGGAGGGTGTCTCCCTGAACTATGATTGCGTCTATTCCATAGAACGAACATGCTATGTAAGTCATATATACCGCCAGATAATCAAGATCCTGACCCACTACATAGAGCATTTTTTGATAATTCAGGCCTCGGGAATGCAGTACATCGGCCGTGGCTATGATATTCGCACCGCCGCCGCAGGTCGGCTCGTTGATTGGGATCTTGACGTTTTCCGTCAGATCTTTCGGAAGCGAAAGTTCTGCCATCAGTCTGGCCAGATGATATGGTGTGAAAAACTGTCCTGTGTTCTTGTTCCCGCAGCCGGATTTCATGTATATGTCTCCGAGCACGTCATCGAAACAGTTCTCATAGATTTCAACCAGTGCAAATGTGGCCTGCATAAACGTATCCTGCGTCTTTTTATCATGGCGGTTGAATGTCTGCAGGTATTCCTTTTCCCGTTCTTCCCATATCTTCCCGTGATGTATGCTGCAGGAATTAGCGATGGAGAGCGCAAGGCACTTCACCCAGTCATAAAACAGCTGATACGGCGAATATGATCCGCTGGCCGAACTGATAAATTGAATGATGTCTTTCTTTTCCATAGCTACCTCACATACCTTTCGTGCGCGTTCCTGATATCTTCCTCATGCAGGTCAAGATAGATCTGCGTGACGCTCAGATTCGCGTGACCGAGTATCTTGCTGACCTGCTCGATCGGCATGCCGGTCCGGAGCGCGAAGGTCGCGCCGGTTCTCCGGAACTTGTGCGGGTGAGCGACTACATCAACAGATCTTCCCAACTTCCTGATAATGCTTTCGATGGTTCCTTTGTCGATATGATTGTTTTCCTCGATCAGCTCCGGATCTCTGTAAAAGAAACGGCATTCGGATTGAGGCTGACCTTTTCTCTTTTGTGCTGCGTCGAGCAATGAGATCATTTTCGGAAATAGGAACGGGTTCAGATCACGGCGTTCCTTCAGATATTCCTTTACCGCAAACAGCGCCTTGGCGTTCATGTATGCGTATCTGTCTTTCTTGCCTTTTCCGTGGATCAGGATCCTGTCGCCGTCGATCTCGGAGAGCCTGATCTGTGCAATCTCGGATACACGGCACCATGTTGACAGGAGCAGTTCGAAGATTGCCCTTGTCCGATTATCCCGGATATTTCCGCGCATCTTCTCAATCTCCATATCAGAGAAGGCTTCCTTTTGTTTCTTGTAGACCTTAATCTGCTCGATCTTGTTCATGGGATTTTTAGTACGAATCTCTTCTTTCTGCATCCATTCATAAAACGAAGACAGGTTTCGGATCTCATTATTTATCGTTGTCAGCGACACGTTTCCCTTGATTTGCCGGTTTGCAATATATATCCGGATATCGTCAGCCTGTATCTCCATGGGCGACTTGGATATTGTTGCAAATATCTTTTTCAGGGACGTGCCGTAAAAGTGGAGAGTCCTGTCGGTGCAGCCTTTAATCTTTTTTGCGATCAAGAACTTTTTGAGATAGTCGACGGCGTTCTGTTCATCATACACAGTAAGTTCCGTTGATATCTTTTTTAGCTCATAGCCTGAAAGATTGACATATAGGGCTGCTTGAAGTCTCTTGGCTGCCTGTTCTCCGATCTCATCCCACATTGAAATAACGATCTTGTTGATCAGGTCGTTCTTTTCTTCGTTGCTGACTTCCATACTCACCACCTTTCAGACTGTTGCTGTCGCCTTTTCTTCTTTTTCCTGCTGACCAGCGAATAACATGGGGTTTACGTCCAACTCAATACATATTTTCAGGAATTCGTCAGCCCGAAGTTTTCTGCGTCTTCCTGCAGGTGAGATGCTGTCTCTAATGTTGCCGTAAGGGATGTTCGTTTTACGAGACAGGTTTGAAAGATTTATGCCCTTGTCCTGAACGTACAGAGCAACGCTATTGGTTACATCCATGTTTTAAGATCCTCCTTTCTGCTCTTCTTAGCTGCTAAGAACTGATATCATCATAGTATTAGTCTTTAAGAATGTCAAGCATTTTTTTCTCAGATTTTAAGAATTTTTGTTTACTATCTGTAAATATCGTGTTATCATACCCTCAGGAGGTGACTGCCATGAAGGATCTTAATGTTGCATCGATGCTTAAGAAAATGCGAAAAGAGAGCGGTTTTTCTTCTTCGGATGTTGTGGCCGCGCTCGAACGGAAAGGTATAAATATTGCAGTAAAAACTCTTTATGGATATGAAAACGGCGTCAGTATGCCTAACGCTGATATATTTATGGAGCTTTGCGCGATTTATAATTGCACCAATCCTCTTGACTGCGCTGCTGACGTTCCTGACATAGGGCAAAGATTACTCGTATTATTCAACCGCCTTAACGAGGAAGGCCAGGAGCGGATCATTGAAGAATTAGAGATGATGGTCGAGAGTAAACGATATATAAAAAGTCGTGAGGTTGGAGTGGTATCTAAGGAAATATTGTAGATAGCTATTTATATTACGGAGGTGTCTTATGAGACTATTCACATCAACATGGAGATTTTATGTAGCTGTTATTCTTGTAATTGGTAGTATCGGTTCTTTGTTTTCGCTGGGTGTTAAGGAATTTGCTGCCGGGATCATCGTGAGCGTTCTCTTGATCTTGCCCGAGCTTCTGTATTTTCTGAAGCCTGCTGCCTCTATCTGGAAGAAATGGGACGAAAGTGCAAGTTCCCAGAAGCAGCAAGACCGCATTGACAGGGCTCGCAGCGGTGATCTCACGCCGCGATGGGTTGATGTTAAAGGCAAGATTGCCAGTTTTACCGGAAGTGATGGCGGAGTTGCTTATAAGACTACCCTCAAGAAGTGCTCATGCCCGGATTTTGCGAAGCGAGGTGTACCTTGCAAGCATATGTTTTATCTGGCGGATCGTTGCGATCTGATTGACCGATAAGCGCGATGGTCTTTAAGGTCATAGTTTTCGAGAGGTTTATACCATGCCAAAGAAAAATGAATTGCCCACAGAGCAGAGTGAGGGCGGCATCAAAGCCGTAATCTACGCCAGGTATTCCAGTTCCGGTCAGAGGGAAGAGTCCATCGAGGGGCAGCTGCGCGATTGTCGGGAATATGCATCGAAAAACAATCTGCTCATCGTAGGAGAATATATTGACAAGGCTCTTACCGGCCGAAGTGATAAGCGCCCGGATTTTCAGCGCATGCTCAAGGACTCCGAGCGAGGAATTTTTCAGGTTGTCATTTGCTGGAAGATGGACAGATTTGCGCGAAACCGATATGATTCTGCGACATATAAATACAGACTGAAGAAAAATGGTGTGAGGGTTGTGTATGCCATGGAGGCAATTCCGGAAGGACCCGAAGGCATCATTCTTGAGTCGGTGATGGAAGGCTATGCGGAATACTACAGCGAGAATCTGTCGCAGAATGTGAAGCGCGGCTATTATGACAGCGCCCTGGAATTGAAGACGCTGGGACAGAGACTGTTGGGATACCGCAAAGGAGCTGATGGCCGCTTCGAGATCGATCCGGCCACAGCCCCGATCGTGCGCAGAATATTTGAAGAATACGCCATAGGGAAGCGCCCCAAGGATATATGTGAAGATCTGAACCGTGAAGGGTTTCGGACTCTTCGCGGCGGTCTGTTCAATAAATGCAGTCTACCGCGGATCATCGCTAATGAGAAATATACCGGATTGTATGAATATAAAGATATTCATGTTGAGAACGGCATTCCTCAGATCATTTCGAAGGACTTATTCCTGAAGTGCAATAAGATTCTTGAAGGCCATCGGCAAGCACCTGCTGCCAGAAGAGAAGTCGGGGAAAGATTTCTGCTGACGGGTAAGTTGTTCTGTGGTAAGTGCGGCCAGCCCATGACCGGGGACGGCGGAACAAGCAAGACCGGCAAGGTTCACAGCTATTATATCTGCAACGGCCGCAGGGCGCATGTGTGTGACAGAGAACGGATCCGTAAGGACGATATAGAGCAAAATGTTATTTCGGAGCTGATAATGCTCATTCACTCGGATGAGTTTATTGATGAAGTGGCCGATCTGGTGATCCGTTATCAGGAGCGTACGAAGGATACTTCCGTTCTTAATTCACTGGAAGCGCACCTGAAGGATATAGAAAAGCGTCTTGAGAACCTTACCCTTGCAATCGAGGCCGGCATAGATGCCGCCACGATCAAGTCAAGGATCCTTGCGCTTGAGTCTGAGAAGGCAGATGTTGAGAAGGGTATAGCAAAGGAGCTTATCAAGGAGCCGGAGCTCAATAAGGATCAGGTTGTGTTCTTCCTTGAACAGTTCCGCAGGGGAAATATTGACAGCGAAGAATGGAGGCTGTCGCTCATTGATACATTTTTACAGACGGTATATGTCTATGATGACAGATATGTGATTACTCTCAACTACTCTGGAAACAGGAGCACTATTACAAAAAAGATGGCTGACAAGATTGCCGGCGGCGACTTTTCCGGGGATATTGTGAGTTCAAGTTTGTCCGCGTTGAGCGCACTAGCGAGTGGGCCCTTCGTACGAAAGTAC
>JAFRVY010000019.1 GCA_017438285.1 Bacillota bacterium | reverse complement strand
TAGGGATGTACCCACAACTCCTTTTCACCGTACAGTGCGCGATAGATGACCATTTTTTCGGCCGTTTCACTGTCCTTGGCGAAGCCGACCACCTCATATTCGTTCCCCTTGAAGTGTCGGTATTTTCCGGGCGTGATCTCTTCGGGAATCAGTTCCGGTTCAGCGACAGGGCAGGGAAGAGGTGCGCTCTCGATCGCCTGCGGTTCGCTTTCGATATCATCAAAGGTCATCTCAAAACTGCCGTCGTTTTCGAGCAGAATCTTCGACGTCTTTGGCTCAACTACAATCTCGACCCAACCGTTACACGGATACTGTGCGTTATCATTCAGTACATCCGTCAGCACACCGTTGAAGCCTGTGTTGAAGCCGATCCTGCGCGGTTCATTGCTCTGGTTGAGCAGGACATATGCTTTCTGACGATCTGTTTTCATCGAATAGCACAGATGCTCAAGCTGGATGGTCTCGTTTTTATACTGACCGTATTGGAACGCCTCCAGCGAATGCATGATCTTTCCGAGCTTACAGATATGCTCGAACAGCTCGTAATCCGGATTCTCCAGCGCGTTCAGATTCATTTCACGCCTGAGATCATCGTCGGAATCACGTCGTTTTGTACCCTCTACTGCAAACTCACTGCCGTAGTAGATCGACGGTGCGCCGGGCATGGTATACAGCATGGTGTAGACGTTTTTGAGCAGCGCCTTGTCGCGGATGATGCTCGCGAGACGCGTGACGTCGTGATTATCAGCAAAATTGTATAGATACAGGCTTTTGTAGATGCCCCAGTCGCCGAACTCTCTGTCGAGAGAATGAGCGAATTCAAAGTAGTTTCTGTCGTTGTGGCTGGAGTAAAGCGCCTTGTAGATATCATAGTTGGTGACGGAGTCGAGCGTTTCGGGATTCGCCCAGCGGTTGTAATCGCCGCCGACGATCTCGCCGTACATCCAGAAATCGGGCTTGATCTCTTTGCACATATTCTTCAGCCGTTTGAAGAAGTTGACGTCCATGACGTTCGCCGCATCGAGGCGTAGACCGTCGATGCCGAATTCCTCGATCCAGAATCTCACGGCGCCGAGCAGATGATCAACAACGAACTCGTTCTGCAGATTCAGCTTGACCAGATCATAGTGACCCGCCCAGCCCTCATAGGTGAAGTTGTCGCCGTAGGGACTACGGGAATCAAAGCGGATATTCTGGAACCACGAACAGTAGATCGAGCCGTAGCCGTACTGTTGGATGTCCTTGAACGCGAAGAAATCTCTGCCGACATGGTTGAAAACGCCGTCGAGCAGGACGCGGATGCCGTGCTGATGCAGCGCGTCACAGATCTTTTTGAAGCTTTCGTTATCGCCGAGTCGTGAGTCGATCTTATAGTAGTCGATGGTATCATATCCGTGCTTGGTGCTTTCGAAAACAGGATTGAAGACGATCGCGTTGACGCCCATTTTTTTAAAATGGGGGATGAAGTCATAGATCTTATCGAGCCTGTAATTCAACTGAAAATCGTTTACCTTCGGCGCTCCGCAGAATCCCAGAGGATAAATGTTATAGAACACCGTATCATGAATCCAATGCATAGATTACCTCCAAAATGTACTTACGGTATTATACCATGAAACCTTTGTGCGGTCAAATCTATCGAAAGAAAACTGTTGAATTCTCTCTTTGCTTGTGTTAGAATAGTATAAGATTTGATTTGAGGTGGTATTATGGCGAAATTCACTGCGGTCGACGAACGCGTTGAGACCAAATCTGAGAAAAGAGTCCGCATCTTCCTTGCAGTACTGTTCTTCATCCAGACGGTCATGACGACCTTTCCGTTTACTCAGGGAGTCGTTGAGCTTGAAAACGGAGCGAAAGCCTATCAGCACATCACTGCTCTGAATCTTTTGATCCAGACCGGCGGTTATCAGGAGATCAGCTCGATCCCGCTTGCTTTGATCGGCGGCGTCCTCGTCATTTTCCCGATGGTAGCATTTTTCTTCTGCGTTCTCGACAGCAAATCGCGTATCAAGTACCTGATTTCCGGCTTATGCTCTGTTGTCTGTGCGGTCGTCATCGTGTTCACGCTCGCTAAAGTCATCGCCATCGGCGGCATCATCACCCTGATCCTCAACGTCATCACACTGTTCATGACCATGCAGGGATTACAGGCGACCAACATGCGCATGAAACAGCAGGAAAAGAAGTAATACAACCTAAACGGCAGTCCTTCGGGGCTGCC
>JAFRVY010000018.1 GCA_017438285.1 Bacillota bacterium | reverse complement strand
CTGCGCAAGCTCCTCGCTCGTGAAAGTGATTAGAGGCCAGCCGCGGCTCTCACAAAAGCTGATGAGTCCCTCTTCATCCTTTTTCAGATCTATGGTCGCCACAGCCCTGATGGACTGCGGATAGATATTGTTTTCATTTATTAAGGCAGCAAATTGCGCCTCGATGGTCTCGCGCGGCGTCCCTCTGCGGCAGCCAACGCCCAGCACGCAGATCCGCGGGACCAGATGCAGGGGCGTCTCGTCTGCAGTCCTGATGTCGAGTGTGACATCGGCGCCTGCAGCAGAATCCGCCGGCACTACGCCATCCGGTAATTCGCCTTCAATAATATATGGACTGTACACGCTGACCTTCGCGCCGTGCAAAAGCCTGCCGGAGATGCCGACGATCTTCTTCGGCTCCAGCAGTTCGCAGTTCTGGCGCTTTGACCATTCATCCACGGCGAAGACGCCGTTGATATCCGTTGCCGTCGTGATGACGCAATCGCTTCCCGTGACCCCCGCGATCCGCCTTGCCAGATCGTTTGCGCCGCCAAGGTGGCCCGATAGAACCGGGATCACGTGGAGCGCCTTCTCGTCGATGACGACGACGGCGGGGTCTGCAGTCTTGTCTTTTGCAAAGGGTGCGATGGCACGCACGGCGATTCCCATAGCGCCAACGAAGACGAGACCATCACAAGTACCGAAATGGTCTTTGGTCCATTCCGTCAGATCCCAGGCCCTGCCGCTTTCGTCGGGCTGCCCGCTTCGATAGGCGGTGCCGCCGAGTGCGCCGGCGAGCCTTTGCGCCAGTTCATATCCAGTTTGTGAAAAAGCCAGATACGCCAGTTTCATTATTTGCTTGCCTCTCTGAATTCCGTCGTGAATGTCGGATCGTACAGTTTGCTTCTATCGTAACTGCTGCCGAGGAATCCTCCCACGAGGATCAGGGCAGTCTTGGTGATGTTGTTGTCCCTGGCAGCCTCTGCAAGGGTGCCTACGGTGCAGTGAACGACTTTCTCGTCCGGCCATGTCGCCTTGTAGACCAGGGCGGCAGGGGAGTCGGCGTCGTATCCGCCTTCCATGAGCTCTTTTGAAACCTCTTCCAGAAGACCTGTCGACAGGAAGATGACCATGGTGGAACCGTGCTTCGCAAATTCCGCGATGCCTTCCTTTTCGGGTACCGGCGTGCGGCCGGCCATCCTGGTGATGACGACGCTCTGGCTGACGCCCGGCAGAGTGTACTCGGCATTCAGCGCTGCGGCTGCGCCGGAAAAACTCGAAACGCCCGGCACGTCTTCGTATTCGATGCCGAGCTCATCCAGCAGGTCCATCTGTTCGCGGATCGCGCCGTAGAGACTGGCGTCTCCCGTGTGAAGGCGGACCGTGTCCAGGCCTTTGCTCTCCGCATCCTTCATAACGTCGATAACTTCCTCGAGGGTCATCTCGGCGCTGTTGTAAACTTCACATCCGGCTTTGCCGTATTTCAGAAGTCCCGGATTGACCAGGCTTCCCGCGTATATGATAACGTCAGTCTCTCTCAGGAGATTGGCGCCTTTTACAGTGATCAGGTCTTCGGCCCCCGGGCCCGCTCCTACGAAGTGAATCATTTTTGTCTTTCCTCCCATTCATGCAGTATCTCTTTAGCTGTATCTGTTTCACCCAGCAGGCCGTATACGTTGGAGAACATCAGCGCGCCGATGCGGTACTTGCCGCCGGCTCTGTGTTCAAGCTTTTGCTGTACGGCCGCCAGGATACTTACGATGACTCTGTCTCTCAGGTCTTTGCCGCCCGCTCCCTCGAGGAGTTGGATGCAGGCGTCGGTCGTCGCCGCCTCCATCAGGCTCTTGCAAAGACTCGTATCCGCACCGCACACGGCTGCATGGGCGCAAAAGATCTCGTTTCTCCCGTCAGCGTATTTGGAGTGGGTGTTCATGATGCCTGCCGCCACCTTGGACAGCTTGCCCACGTGCGCGACGAAAAGAACGGTGTGTATATCCGTTCCGGCGACCATGTCCAAAGTCTCGCCGAGAAAGTTGGAACACTTGAGGACGGGAACGTCCAGAGATTCGATGTTGTGTTCCTTTATATATGTGCTGCCGAAGTTGCCCGGTGTAATGATGATTTCGTCGGACTGCAGCGCGATCTGATTCAGTTCTACTTCGATGGTATCTACCAGTGCCTGTTCGCTCATTGGTTCTACGATTCCTGTCGTTCCGAGAATGGAGATGCCTCCTACGATGCCGAGATTCGGGTTGAAGGTCTTCTTCGCGGCTTCTTCGCCTTCTTCGGCGGAGATGATCACATTAAGTCCGCCGCCGGACGTGAGTCCTTCGTCGATATCTTCGCCCATGCTTTCGCATACGGCTTTGACCGCCTCGGTGATCATCCTGCGGGGACCGGAGTTGATCGCGGCGTTTCCGACGGGCTGGTCGAGTCCCAGCTTGGTGACTCTGCCGATGCCTTTACCGCCGTCGATATGGATGCCGGGTTTGGCAGATCTCGCGACGTCGGCGCGGATGAACATGCCGTCTGTGACGTCGGCGTCGTCGCCGGCATCCTTTGGCACGGCCGCCCAAGCACTTTCGCTTTCCTGACCATCGCATGACGAACCGCCGAAGCCGTACTGTTCGATGCTGACTTCGACGGGGATGTCTTTGCCCGTCACAAGAGAGACCGTCTCAGGAACCGCTCCCGTTAGGAGCATCCTGGCAGCCGCTGAAGCGGCGAGGGCCGCACATGTTCCGGTTGTGTATCCGCATCGCAGCATCTTTGTGCCGCTGCGACGGTAGTGTTCGAAGGCCATATTTCCTCCATTATAACGATATTCAACCGTTTAAAACCCTAACACAACAATAAAAAAACGTCAATTATCAAAGGATTTTGTTATAATGCAGGTATGAGTACGCATGCAAAGGCCATTCTGGCCGTGATCCTGGGCAATACAATATTCGGATTCAGTTTCATCTTTTCGAAGATGGCGCTGCAGATCACGCTGCCGAGCGTGATGATCGCAGTGCGTTTTGTCATGGCGTTTATCGCGCTGAACTTGATCGTTGTGTTTGGACGTATGATCAAAATTCCGGACGGAGAGGGTGGCAGCAGATCGCTGGTCAGTTTTTCTCTCAGAGGTAAGCCTTTGCGCAATATCCTGCTGCTGGCGCTGTTTCAGCCAATCCTGTATTTTCTGTGCGAAAGCTACGGGATCGTGTTCACATCGGCGGCCTTCGCGGGAACGATCATCGCGGTCATCCCAGTTGCCGGAATCGTATTCGATGTGTTTATCATGCATTCCCAGGTCAGACCCCGACAAGTCATCTGCGCAGTCATGTCGGCCGTAGGCGTTGCAATCACTACGATTGGGGCGGAAGGCATGAAGTCGTCGGCACTGGGGCTTCTGATCCTGCTCGGCGCAGTTGCTGCGGGCGCTTTGTTCTACGTTTTCAGCAAGAAATCCGGCACAGATTATAATCCGCTGGAGCAGACCTACGTCATGTTCGCATTTGGCAGTCTGGTGTACACTATATTCGCTTTGGTGCAGTGCCGCGGGCAGTATCAGGAACTGATCTTCGCTGCTATCGCGGAGCCGAAGTTCATTCTGTCGGTGCTGTATCTGTCAGTCATTTCTTCGGTCGTGGCGTTCATCTCACTGAACTACGGAACCGTTCGCGTGACCGTTTCACAGGCGTCGATCTTCGCCAATCTGACGACGGTCATTTCGATCATCGCAGGCGTCGTGTTCCTGCACGAGACCTTCACCGGATTTCAGGTGATCGGGGCCGTGATCATTCTGGTCAGCGTCTACTTCGCCAACCGGCAGACAAAGGATCACGCACAAAAGGAGGTAAGAGTATGATTGGAAGACAGGTTATCAAATCGGGCAGGACCTGGGAGAGCAAAGAACAGCTCCTGGAGTTCATGGAAGAGCATTGGGACAAGGAAGAGTATGGAGACTTCTCCTTTGGGAAACCGACGATGGGTTCCCTGGCAGAATATATTTGCCTGCCGGCGACGAATCGGTTTATGGTCATCGTGTATCCGAAAAAAGATAAAGTTGTCCTTTCGGTCTGCGATACACCAAAGGGCGTCATAAGCAGGGGAGTCCAGACGATACCGCATCAGGGGAGAATCATCACGTCCATCATCGCGTTGGCGGACCTGGGCACATATGAAAAAGAACGAAGGGGCCCGGCAGAAGAGATCCTGCAGGCATATACAGCGCACATGAAGGATATATTAGGCGTGAAATAGAATAGCCCAAACTTGCTTTAGGACGGATATTTCACGAGATGTTCACAATTCACGGGTATACTGTTGCATCAGAGAAGGGGTGCCAATCTTTATAATATCTTTATGATTTCCAAAGGACTTGTTTAAGTCTGGCCTCTAGAATAGTACCATCATCAGAAAAAACAACAGGGGGGGGTATTTTAATAATGAGTACTGTTCTTCAAACGAAATCACTAACTAAGGTCTATGGCAATACCGCCGTTGTCGATCATGTAACCATGCATATGGACAAGGGCGATATTTATGGTCTCATCGGAAAAAATGGGGCCGGCAAAACGACCTTCATGAAAATGATCTGCGGAATTTCGACACCGACTTCAGGAAGCTACTCGTTTTTTGATGAAGAAAACAACAAGAAAACGGTCTCCCGAATCGGATGTCTGATCGAAAATCCGGCCTTATATCCGGGCATGACCGTTGAAGACAATCTGAAATTCTATAACAAACTTCTCGGAATCACGGATCACAGCAACATCGATGACATCCTTGAGATGGTCGACCTTACAGATGCGCGCAAAAAGAAAACCAGGAAGCTGTCGCTGGGAATGAAGCAGCGCCTCGGCATCGCCATCGCCCTTGTTGGATATCCGGATGTTCTCATTCTTGACGAACCGATCAACGGACTCGATCCAACCAATATCGTGGCAATTAGAAACATGCTGCTGAAGCTCAGTCGGGAGCGAGGCGTGACGATCATGATTTCCTCACATATTCTCGGCGAACTGCAACGGCTTGCCACGAAGTATGGCATTATCAACAACGGCGTCCTCGTCGAAGAACTCACCCACGAAGAGCTTCTCGAGAAGACGCGCCAGGCAATCAGCATCGAAGGACCGGATATGAAAACGGTCACTGTCGCGCTTGAGGAAATGGGACTGTTTGAGTATAAGGTCATCGATGATAATCATGTCCTCGTGTATTGCGATACTTCACTGAGCGGCAAGATCAATGCTGCCCTCGTCACGAAGGGAATCGCGGTGAATAGCGTCGGCGTTACCAGACAGGACCTGGAAGCGTACTTTGTAGAAAAAACAGGAGGGCTGGATCATGAATGATGTGATCTCAGCGCAGATGTCCAAAGGCTTAAGGAGCATCACTCTGCTTTTGATGATGGTGTGCATGATTCCGATCGCAATATATTTCTTTCATGACATGACAACAAGTGGCGACGACTGGGGATTCGTTGTGGGCACGGTCGATGGCCTCAGCGCAATGCAAAATGGATTTAGCGACGATTACAGTCTGGCAACCATGATCATTGGGATCTTTGCAGCGCTTATGCTCATGACAGATTTCAGCAGCGGCAGCATTAGTCAGATCATAAGCAAAGGAACAGGCAGAGTCATGTA
This sequence comes from Bacillota bacterium, assembly GCA_017438285.1. Classification (GTDB taxonomy): domain Bacteria; phylum Bacillota; class Clostridia; order Peptostreptococcales; family Anaerovoracaceae; genus Lentihominibacter. Next base: position 220 of record JAFRVY010000018.1, on the reverse strand, counting down.
TGTCGCGGGAACGCAACTGTCAACGACCCTGTGTTCCTTACTGATGATTTGCGTTGCATACCTCACTTTTTTCCTGATGGGGACCTTCGCCGGTGATGGAACCGGCATCCATTCTTTCACGGAAGTCCTATGGTTTGCCGCATGGATGACAGTACTCGCTTTCACAACCGTTGCATTCGTGATGATGATAACGGTCCTGTTTCGCAAGACAAGCATCAGT
>JAFRVY010000017.1 GCA_017438285.1 Bacillota bacterium | reverse complement strand
AACTTTCCCATGCAACGGGAGCAGAGGGGAGAACGGTCTTCGCGGTGCTCGACGAGAATTTCGCGGACGCACTGAAACGCGAAATCGAAAACAATCAGTAAACAAGCTAAAGGAGGATGTGCGTATGAAGATATTGGATTTGGCAACAGAGCTGAAGCTTTCCGGCGATGAGGTACTGGAAAAAGCTAAGGCTATGGGCATCAGTGTGTCAGATGTCTCTGATGAGGTGAGTGACATCGACGCAACAGCAGTGAGAAACACGATTTTGAGAGGCAATGCGAAAGCGGAGACCAAGGTGGCCCGCAGAAGCAAGAGCAAGAAGGCGGAGGCCGATAAGAAGGAAGGCGAACCTAAGGTTACGACCAAGGCCGCCAATGTTAAGCTGCCTGAAATCAAGAAGACGACTAAGAAAGCGGCGATTCCGGTTCCAAAGCAGCCGGCAGCGAAGCCGCCGGTAGGCAAGCCTGTCGTTCCGAAGGAAGTCGAAAGCAGACCGAGGAGAAAAGTAGAGGCAGAGCCGGTCGTTTCCAAGGCTAAGCTCGAAGAGAGGATCGCCAAGGAAAAGGCAGCGGCAAAGGCTGCCAAGGAGGCGAAGGAAGCAGCGGCAAAGGCCGAGGCAGAAGCGGCAGCAAAGGCCGCAGAAGAAGCAGAAGCGGAAGCAAAGGCCGAAGAAGCACCTGCTGAAGAAGCGCCTGCAGCAGAAACTGAAGAAAAGCCGGAAAAGAAGACGAGAAGCACTCTCAAGGTCGTCAAGAAAGCCGAAGATATCAAGCGCGAAGAAGAGGCCGCCGCGAAGAAAGCGGAAGAAGCAGCCAAGAAGGCTGAAGCGGCCAAGAAAAAGGCTGCAGAAAAGAAATCTGCAGACAAAAAGCCTGCGGCAAAGAAGCCTGCAGACAAAAAATCCTCAACTGAAAAGAAGCCAACCAGACCTGCACGTCCATCCCGTAAGGACGAAGGATCAGCCGGCGCACAGGCTGACAGCAAGGCCAAATCCTCCCACAGCAAGAAGAATAAAGATAGAGATAAGGATAAAGAACGCGATAGATTCTCCAGATTGGAACGAGGCGGCAAGAAGAACGGCAAGCCTGCTCCGAAGTCCCTCGAAAAGGTCGCAAGACCGAAGAGACACGCAAACAAGCCAAAAGTCGAGCAGGAAGAACCTGAACTGGTACTGCCAACAGGCACGACCCTGATCAACTGCCCGATCACAGTGGCAGGTTTCTGCGAGCAGACTAAGACGACCCTGTCACAGGTCATCATGACCCTCATGAAGATGGGCGTCATGGCCAACCAGAACCAGAACCTGGACGAGGATACGGTTCAGCTTTTGGCCGACGAGATGGGCATCAGCATCATGATCGGTTCCATCGACAAGGAAGAAGAATATCAGGAAGAAGAAGGAATCGAAACATTCGAGGATAAAGAAGAGGATCTGAAGCCGAGAGCACCGATCATCACCGTTATGGGTCACGTTGACCACGGTAAGACATCCCTGCTTGACGCCATCAGAAATACCAACGTTACTGCCGGCGAATCCGGCGGAATCACCCAGCACATCGGTGCTTCCGAAGTCGAGATCAACGGACAGAAGATCGTATTCCTCGATACTCCGGGCCACGAGGCATTCACAGCCATGCGTGCCCGTGGTGCACACGCAACGGACATCGCGGTACTGGTCGTCGCAGCTGATGACTCCGTTAAGCCGCAGACCATAGAATCCATCAGCCATGCAAAGGCTGCAGGCGTTCCGATCATCGTTGCCATCAACAAGATGGACAAGCCGGGCGCAAACCCTGAGATCGTCAAAAAAGATCTGGCGGAGCAGGGCGTACTGGTCGAAGACTGGGGCGGCGACGTCATCAGTGTTCCGGTATCTGCAAAGACCGGAGAAGGCATCACCAACCTGCTGGAGATGATCCTCCTGCAGGCCGAAGTACTCGAGCTCAAGGCAAATCCGGACAGACTGGCTATGGGTACCGTACTCGAAGCGAGACTGGATAAGTCAAAGGGCCCGATCGCATCGCTGCTTGTACTCAACGGCACACTGAAGTCCGACATGAGCATCGTTGCGGGTACTTGCTCCGGCAAGATCAGACTCATGACAAACAGCAAGGGCGAAAAGCTCAAGAAAGCAGGCCCTGCAACAGCTGTTGAGATTCTGGGACTTTCGGACGTACCGGTTGCCGGCGACGTTTTCAACGCCGTCAAGAAGTCCAGCCAGGCGAAGGAAATCGCTTATCAGAGACAGCAGAAGGTAAGACAGGAAGTCATGGCAAGGAACTCCAGCACGACGCTGGAAGAACTGTTCAGCAGCATCAAGGAAGGCGAGGTCAAGGAACTGAACCTGATCGTCAAGGCTGACGTACAGGGCTCCGTCGGAGCGATCGTCACTTCCCTCGAGAAGCTGTCCAACGAGGATGTCAGAGTCAACATCGTCCACACGGGCGTTGGCGCGATCAACGAATCTGACGTCATGCTGGCAGGCACATCCGGATCCATCATCATCGGATTCAACGTCAGACCGAGCATCACTGTAAGCTCCATGGCGGAACGTGATGGCATCCAGATCAGAACATACAACGTAATTTACAACATCATCGATGACGTCGAAAACGCCATGAAGGGCATGCTCGATCCTGAGTTCAAGGAAGTTGTCCTGGGAACCGTCGAGATCAGAACCACATTCAAGGTTCCGAACGTCGGTATCATCGGCGGCGCATATGTTACGGACGGCAAGGTCGTGCGTAACGAGAACATCAGGCTCGTCAGAGACGGTATCGTTATCCACGAGGGCAAAATCTCATCACTCAAGAGATTCAAGGACGATGCCCGTGAAGTCGCACAGGGCTATGAGTGCGGTATCGGCATCGAAAACTACAACGATATCAAGGAAGGCGACGTTATCGAGTGCTTCACTATGGAGGAGATAGCACGTGACTAAAGGATACAGACAGGGAAGGATCGGCGAAGAGATTCGCAAGATCATCAGCGACATGCTTTTGCATGGGCTCAAAGACCCGCGCCTGGATTCGCTGATCAGCATCACGGCCGTCGAAGTCACCAATGACAACAGTTATGCAACGGTGTACTTCTCGACACTGGACCGCGACAGCGACCCGGAGAAGAATAAGCAAAGGCAGGAAGAGACTCTGGAAGCTTTCAACAGAGCGAAGGGTTTCATCCGCAGCGAGATCGGGCGGGAGATGAAGCTGAGGCATACGCCTGAGCTGATCTTCAAGTACGATCACTCCCTGGAATACAGCAGCCATATCGAATCGATACTCAACGAGCTGTAAGGGGACAAAAGGATATCGAAATGAGTGGAATTCATAACGCGACATTAGAAGAAATAGGAAAGGCGCTTTTCAATGCGAAGAGCGTCATTCTATTCCCGCACGAGAATCCGGATGGAGATGCCATCGGTTCCTGTGTGGCGCTTTGCAGTGCCCTGAGAAAGCAGGGCGTGGACTGCTGGGCTCTCGTGGAGGAGAAGATTCCGGATCAGATCGCTTTCATCGATGAAGGAAGCGAGAAGTGCTGCACGAAGGATCCGGACTGCATTGCAGAGCCTGAGATCTGCGCCTATATCGACTGCTATGGCGAGAGCAGGATCCCGGGCAGGGAAGAGATCTTCCGCAGGGGACAAAAGCATTTCTGCATCGACCATCACATCACGGACAGTTGCGGTGAGGATATGTATTACATCGATCCTGACGAGTCGTCCACGACACTTATCATATACAAGCTGCTGAAAGCGTCCGGTGTGGAAATCGACAGGCGTATGGCGAATTCCATCTACACTGGACTTTGCACGGATACAGGCAACTTCCAGTATACGAACACGACTCAGGAGGCCCACAGAATCGCTACGGAGCTGTTCGCCCTGGGCGTGGATCACGACGATATCATGGTCAGATTGAACCAGAGCGTGGATCCGCGGCAGACCATGCTGGAGAGCGCTGCGATGGCGAATATGGAGATCATCTGCGACGGCAAAGTCGCAATGGCCTGCGTTTCAAGAAAACTGGTCGACGAGTGCGGTGCATTGATGGAGCATGCGGATCATCTGATCAACCTGCTGCGCGACATGAAGGGCGTTGAGATCGCCATCGTTTTCAAGGAAAAGGCGCCTGAGATAACGAAAGCCAGCTTCCGGTCAAAGACTTACGCCGATGTGAGCGCTGTTGCGGCACAGTTCGGCGGCGGCGGTCACGAGAGAGCTTCCGGCTGCACCATATTTGAGGATATGGAAACAGCAAAGGCTCGGGTCGTCGAGGCCGTAAAAGGGGCAGTCAGACAGTAGGAGGATAGAAATGGCAGTGAAGGATGGCATTTTGATCCTCAACAAACCGCAGGAATGGACCTCCAGCGACTGCGTGGCGATCTGCAGGAGAGCGCTGAAATGCAAAGGCATCAAGAAGGTGGGCCACGGCGGGACTTTGGACCCCATGGCGACAGGCGTTCTGCCCATTTTCGTGGGACAGGCGACCAGGATCATGGAGTATCTGGATCTGGACGACAAGACCTACCGGTGCACGGCGCAGCTTGGGAAAGTGACCGATACCCTGGATATCTGGGGAGAAGTGCTGGAAACCAGAGATTTCAGCGATGTGAGTGAGTTGGATGTGGCAGAGGGGCTCAAATCCTTCGTTGGATGGATCGAGCAGACCCCTCCAAAGTACTCGGCGGTGCGAATCAACGGCAAAAGGCTGTACGAATACGCACATAAAGGGCAGGAGATATCCGTTGACATAACTAAACGTATTGTTAATGTATCTGATATAGAGCTGATATCGATCGACATGACAAAAGGGGAGTTCGTCTTCGATGTGACGTGCTCCAAAGGAACCTACATCCGTTCCATTTGCAGCGATTTGGGCGATAAGCTGGGATGCGGATGCGTCATGACGGGCCTTGAGAGGACCCGTGTGGGCAACATCGGTCTCGACATGGATCTGCCTGTTTGCAGCCCCCTTGAGATCAAAGAGCGTCTGGAACAGATCAAGACGGAGGCTGCGGAGAAGGAATCCCACGCGGCGGAGACGGAAGCCTACGCGGCGGAGACGGAAGCCTACGCGATGGAACTGGAAGGGCAGTTTCTGGAGGCGGATCATCCGCTGGTGCACTTCGGGAAGGTGGAGATAGCGGACGACCGGGTGGTCTATTTCAGCCGGGGCAATGCGATCCGCTGGAGCCAGGTAAAGGTTCTGTCAGAGCCTGATGTGGCGTATATGAAGTCTCGCGGCAGGGACGGACAGATGCCGCTGAATGCGCGCGGCAGGGAATATGACTGCATCTACAGGGTCTATGACCGCAGCGGGGCATTTCTGGGAACGGGTTTTTATGACAGAAAAGAAAGGCTGCTAAAGGCCGATAAGGTATTTATAGAGCAGATTAGATAAGATGAAGATTTACAACAGTCTAGAAGAAATCAAAGATATAGAGCCGACTGTCGTTGCCCTGGGCAATTTCGACGGGATCCACAAGGGGCATCAGGAGATCATCAGCAGGACGGTCAAGGAGGCCGCTTCGGCAGGGCTGAAGAGCGGTGTGTTCACTTTTTCAAACCACACCAGCAGCGTTCTGAAGAACGTGCCGCCGGTAAAGAATATTCTCTATCCGGACCAGAAGATCAGTATCCTGGAAGAGATGGGCGTGGATTACATGTTCAATATTCCTTTTACGGAGGAGATTCTGCGCATGAATCCGGAGCAGTTTATCGACCAGATCCTCGTTGACAAGTTCAACATCAGAGAGGCGTACTGCGGATTCAACTACACCTTTGGATACAAGGCGTCCGGCACTGCGGAAGTGCTCATGCACGAGGGACTGAAGCGCGGTTTCGGCATCCACGTGCAGGAACCATATGTCATCGACGGCATTGTGGTCAGCAGCACCTATATCAGACAGCTCATCGAAGAGGGACGCATGGAGGAATGCACCAAGTTCATGGGCAGGATGTATGCCATCGACGGGGAAATCGTCATGGGAAACAAACTGGGCAGAACCTTTGGTTTTCCAACGTGCAACACGATCGTGGATGAGACCATGATCACACCTCCGAACGGCGTGTACATCACGACCTGCACCATTGACGGCGTGAAGCGTCCGAGCGTCACCAACGTAGGTGTCAAGCCGACGATCGGCAAGTACGAAAAGAACATCGAGACTCATATCTTTGACTTCAATGAGGATGTTTACGGCAAGCGGATCAGGGTAGATTTTATCAAGCACACCCGCCCGGAGAAGAAGTTCGATGGACTCGATGATCTGAAAAAACAGATCCAAAGCGATTGCATCGAAGCGAGAGTATACCACCGCAATAAGGGCTCGCTGTAGCGGTGCAGGGCGGCGATTTGCGAAAAGACTTGCAAATAAGCCTTTGCAGTATTACAATAGTCGAGGTGCGACTAGCACCTGTATCGGGATGTGGCTCAGTTTGGTAGAGTACTTCGTTCGGGACGAAGGGGCCGCAGGTT
>JAFRVY010000016.1 GCA_017438285.1 Bacillota bacterium | reverse complement strand
CTGAAAGAGAAGGCTGATGCGATCCAGGCACTTGAGACGCAGGTTTCAGCGCTCGAAGCAGAAAAGGCAAAGCTGAGCAACACATCCCTGATGGAGTTCAAGGTCTACGTCGACCAGCTGCAGGACATCTACTTCAAGATCCGCGACATCATCACAGAGGAGAACCTGAAAGACGAGGCGACCGGAGCGAAGATGCAGGCAGCACTGCAGAAGATAGTGGAGGGATGGAGACAATGAAAAAGATTATTGCAGCAATTACTGTGTGCATAGCGATCACGCTATCCGGGTGCGGAGCCACAAACGCCGTCACAAGCGAGACTCCTATCGATGCGGACTATGTTCCTGCGCACGACGAGATAGAGACAACGCAGGAGTATTCGGTCGACCTTCTCGGAGACGGAGGTTTGTTCAAACTCATGCCGAACACTCACACCGTACATCATCCTGCCGAATACAAAATCCAGTACAGGAGAATATACGAGAACGGGGACTCGGACACGTACTGGATAGAAGTAGACCGTGACGAATACGAGAAGATCATCGACATGCTCGACGATTAGGAGTTCGCAACAGTTCGGAAAAACCGAACAACTTGGAAAGGAGTAGCGAATGACATGGAAACCGATAAAAGGTGCGTTAACGGCTCCTGTGGGGATGAGGTGGTGGAACAATGGCGAAAGCAGATTCAGCGGTAATTATAGACACGAACTGCGCCCCGAGCCTCAACCGACTTGCACGGGAACAGATGAAACTCAAACTGATGCAAGACATAAGGACGGACTTGATCGTCTGCGAGATTGAGGGGTGGAGCAAGATGGAATATTTAAACGAACTCAAAGAACTGATTGACGGGTTCTTCGAGCAGACGGAAAGGAGCGAGTAGATGAGTGGTGGAAGTTATGGCTATCTGTATTGCAAAGAACCATACGAACTCTTTGCATACCACAACGTGAAGGCTCTCAAAGAAATGGAGTCGAGATTTTTAGATCTCGGTTATGAAGATGTCGCAAAAGACTTCAGGCGATTAATTGAGTACATCAAATCCGCAAACAATAGAGTGGAAGTGTTAGGTGATCAGCTAAACGGCATGATGCACGACATCGAATGGTACGACAGCGCAGACATAGGAAGAGACGCCCTTGCCGAGGGTGTTGAACGATACAGATTATGCAGAGTCGATACTCCGCAGACGGAAAGCACAGGCTCACCGATAGGCGATTATCGTGATGGCGCCGGAGCATGGGCGCCGATGCCGCTCGAAGATCCCGGAAGCATAAGCGATGGGACGCTCCTGACCGCGCTGGAAACATGGTTAAACAGAAATCCTGACAAGCAAATCAGAGTAGACAGAAGAATAACCAGACACGGGCCTGTCTTTACTGCATCCATCGAGCTTGCCCCGTGGACGATTCAAAAGGAGGAATAGAAAGCAATGATCACAATGGAGAAGCTGATAAGCAGCGCGAATGAAGGAACCGACATTCTGGCTGATTCCATCATCTCACTGATGAAGAAAGCATATGAATGCGGATATGAAGAGGGATATGCTGCAGGGCACAGCGAACGCAGAGGCCTGCTCGCAGACGATG
>JAFRVY010000126.1 GCA_017438285.1 Bacillota bacterium | reverse complement strand
CAAATAAAAGAAGTTCTGGAAGCGTATAAGAAATCAATCTACGAAGAGCTTTACCCGGACCGTGAGAAAAAGTGGGCCTATATACCGAAGACCCTAATATTTGCCAAGGATGATAACCATGCTACGCAAATTGTAGAAATAGCTAAGCAGGTGTTTGGCGAAGAGTTCGATGATGGAGTTGTGCCTGAGCATTTCGTTCAGAAAATTACCTACACAGCCGAGGACTCAAATGGTCTCATTCGTGACCTCAGAACAGAAAAGGATTTCCGAATCGCAGTTACTGTCACGTTGGTTGCGACAGGCACCGATGTCAGGCCATTGGAAGTCGTGCTGTTTATGAAAGATGTTCATTCCGATGTGCTCTACACACAGATGAAGGGCCGAGGATGCCGCATAATTGATGATGACCGCCTGCGTGAAGTGACGCCCAATGCTAACACCAAAGAGTGTTATTACATCGTTGATGCTGTTGGTGTGACGGAACATGAAAAGTTCGTACCTCATCCAGGTGGCGGCGGCCCAAAAATAAAGGTATTCACACTTGAGGCGCTATTGGAGCATCTTGCCCACAATGAGTTGAGCGATGAAAATCTCTGGCTACTCCGCGACTACTGCTCTACGATCAATCGGCGTTATGAAAACAACGCTCTATTTGGAAGGCACCTGGACTACTTCATTACGGAATATGGTTTTGCTCCGAAAGGAATTGCCTTCATTATCCAGGAGGCTTTCGACAATGAGACATTGCCGCCATACAGCAGCCCATCGGAAGATAATAGCGAGAGGATGGATCTAATTGCAGATTTGATTTACAACATTCCTGCTCGTCGAAAGCTGCTGGAAATGCAGCGCGGTTACGTGCTGACCACAGAAGATGATCCGGATGAACTAATTTACGCTGGCTTCTCTAAAGAAACTGCGAAGTCTTTCATAGAGAACTTTGAAAAGTATCTGGAGGACAATAAAGACAGCATCGAAGCACTGAGAATCATCTATAACTCCGAAGACACACTAATCACGCATAGCATGCTTGCTGATTTGCGTGACAGACTGCTTGCTGAGAGTCGTCAGTATGGCGTCTATCAGATCTGGAAGAATTATAAGGTTCTTGATGACGTTGGTGATGTCGATGAATTGGACGTCAAGACAAATGTGAATGCACTGACAAACTTGATTCAAATAGTACGCTTTGCATACAAGAAGAACCAGAAGCTTACAAGCTTAATAAAGGGATATGCACAGCGCTTCAGCCTTTACTGCGGGCAGGCGCAGCGCGTTCTTACTGATGACCAAAAAGAAATCATGCGTCAGATTGCAGAGTTTGTGATTAACGATGGTGCAATCTCCGTGATGGAACTTAATGAAATCGACACTGATCTCTGGCGCAAAGGTGTTATCAGCTTCACCGCCCCCGTGCTCGCGGAGGAGATGCAGACGATGTCGAAATTCTTGCTGAAAGCAGCTTAAGAGGTGTAATGGAATGGCAGCAACAACACAGAAAACAGAATCCGCCCTTCTAAAAAAGGTATGGGATATCGCAAACGTCCTGTCGGCAGCAGGCGTCGGCTTCACAGACTACATTACACAGCTGACGTACATCCTGTTTTTGAAGATGGATGATGAAAAGGAATCGTTGGGGCTTGTGAGCTATCTGCCGGATGGCTGCAAGTGGAAAGACCTCTGTGCATTGAACGGAGCAGATCTCGTCGAAAAGTACGAAGAGATCCTGAAAGAGCTTTCTGAATGCGAGGGGCTCATTGGCACTATCTTCACCAAGGCAACGAACAAGATTTACCGCCCTGTCATGCTCAAAAAGGTCATCGATATGGTGGCCGAGGATAATTGGTACATGATGGAGGGCGACCTCAAGGGGGCCATCTACGAAAAGATTCTGGAAAAGAACGGACAGGACAGAAAGAGCGGCGCAGGTCAATACTTCACACCCAGAGCACTGATTTCGGCCATCGTGGATGTCATCGATCCGAAGATCACGGAAACCGTGGCGGATCCATGTTGCGGAACAGCGGGCTTCCTTCTCGCCGCCTACGAACACATGCGGACGCAAAGCCGGGATGTTGAACGGCAGCGCTTTCTTAAGAACAACGCCCTGTTTGGGGCAGACAACACATCCCTTGT